>NZ_JAWPOP010000002.1:0-82648 GCF_033344345.1 Vibrio sp. 1978 | reverse complement strand
GCGTCCTGGAGGATTCGAACCTCCGACCGCCTGGTTCGTAGCCAGGTACTCTATCCAGCTGAGCTAAGGACGCGCAGATCTTCTTGCTAAGAAGTTGTGAAGTAAATCACATTCATTTCTTACGAAACAAAAAAAAGGCCATCGGGCCAGTCAATGAATGGCGGTGAAGGAGGGATTCGAACCCTCGATACGGGATAAACCGTATACTCCCTTAGCAGGGGAGCGCCTTCAGCCTCTCGGCCACCTCACCGTTTTCATTGTTATATCTCAAAAGAGATATGGCGCGTCCTGGAGGATTCGAACCTCCGACCGCCTGGTTCGTAGCCAGGTACTCTATCCAGCTGAGCTAAGGACGCACTTTTTGTTGATAAATCAACGTTGCAAGAATGGCGGTGAAGGAGGGATTCGAACCCTCGATACGGGATAAACCGTATACTCCCTTAGCAGGGGAGCGCCTTCAGCCTCTCGGCCACCTCACCGTCTTGCGGAGGCACATATTACGTTTTACCGAAAATATGTCAAACATTTTCTTTGAAAAAATCCACGAAACTGGCTTAACCGTTGCTGATTTAATCAAAGTGACTATTAAACGAACTTTATCACTCTATTATGATGAAAAAAAGAGAGTCTTCTCTGAAAAAAAGACATTTATTTTCAAATAACTTTCTGAAGTTCGAATCAACATTATTGATGAATTCACAGCCATACTCAATACAATAGTTTCTGCAAATTTTCAAAAACAGTAAAAACTAAAAAGGCCAACCCTTCGGTTAGCCTTTTTCATTCAAACTAAGCTCTGTAAACAGGAGCGACTTAGTAGTTACCTGAAGCAACGTTGCCATTGCCTTTTTCAGCTTGAATGCGCATGTAGATTTCTTCACGGTGAACTGAAACCTCTTTCGGAGCGTTAACGCCGATACGCACTTGGTTACCTTTAACACCTAGTACAGTTACAGTCACTTCATCACCAATCATCAGTGTTTCGCCTACGCGGCGAGTCAAAATTAGCATTCTTTGCTCCTTGAGTAATCTCTAAATTTTCTTGCTACAAAGCTATTATCCAACAAAAGTTATATTTTCGTAAACTACCTTGTTAGCGAAAATCAGCCTAAAAAGGCATGTTTTTGTTGAATGTTTAATGCTTCACTAGACGTAATGTAAGCATCATGCAGAATGTTTGCTGCTGTATCCACACATTCGGGTGCTAAAACTAGCATCATAGTGAGTGCATTCGTTGCGCTGAAATTGATCTCAATATCTCGCTTTGCCAACAAATCGCATGCGTGCTCTACCATTCCATTGGCCTCAAGCCCCACTGCGGTCAACAGGCTTACCACTTCACTATTACGGATTTTGTCGCTGAACACCAGATCGAACTTGGCACATGCATCTTGTTTTATCATGATACCTGCCCGTTCTGTTTCCTCGATCACATTCCAAATGTCGATACCCAACATCTGACATTGTTTTGTAGCACTAGATAAATGTTCTTTATCGACTTCGATTATGGCAAGGTCACGTTGAATGGCTATACCAGAGACGGCTTGATTGCCTAACTCCCCCTTTACCAGACTGCCTTCATTAACATCAAATGTCGAAAGCACGCGCAGTGGCACATTATTCTTCCATGCAAATTGCACTGAAGGTAAATGTAATACTTTCGCGCCTCGGCTTGCCATCGCTTCCATGGAAGGAAAATCGATAACCGCCAATTTTCGCGCGTTTTTCACTACACGTGGGTCACAAGTATAAATACCATCAACGTCGGTAAAGATTTGACACTCATCAGCGCGCAATGCGCCTGCCAGTGCCACTGCGCTCGTATCTGAGCCACCTCGACCTAATGTGGTGATATCCCCGTTCTCATTCACACCTTGAAAGCCTGCAACAATCACGATTTGGTCTTGCTCAAGCAATCCCAGAATTGTCTTAGTATCAATGTGTTTAATCGTTGCGTCATTGTGTTGATTATCCGTCACAATATTCGCCTGTGCTCCGGTAAGCGAGCGTGCAGCATGACCCAATTTATTGAGTGTCATTGCTAACAGTGCCATTGACACTTGCTCACCAGCAGAGAGCAAAACATCAAGTTCTCGAGCTGTAGGCACGCTATCTATCTGTTTAGCGAGGTCCATCAGTCTGTTTGTTTCGCCTGACATTGCAGACACGACAACAACAACTTGATTGCCATCATTTTTCGCCTTAATGATGTGTTCAGCAACTTGGTGGATTCTTTCAATTGAACCCACGGAGGTTCCGCCAAACTTTTGCACGATAAGGGGCTTTTTCACCAGTCTTCACCTTCCCAAGACCGAAGTCTCTTTAGAACTGCTTACATCGTCAGTATTTCCTTTTAGAAAAATTATATAAGCAGTAGTTACAACAAAAACCAAATAGCCTAAATGACTCGGTTAACTTTTGGTCAATTAAACCACTTGGCTGCTAAAAAAAATTACGCTCAATCAAAGAAACTTGATTGAGCGTAATTTTAGTAGTTAAAAGCTTATAAGCGCTCTTCTAACCAAGGCTGAACTGTTTTAATTGCCTCTGGTAGTGCGGCTACATCAGTACCACCAGCTTGAGCCATGTCAGGACGACCACCGCCCTTACCACCGACTTGCTCAGCAATCATCTTAACTAGATCACCAGCTTTTACTTTACCAGTTAGATCTTTAGTCACACCAGCAATCAGGCCAACCTTGTCACCTGTCACGTTGGCAAGCAGTACGACACCAGACCCCATTTGGTTCTTGATGTCATCAACCATAGTACGTAGGTTCTTGCTGTCAGCGCCTTCAAGAGCTGCGACTAGAACTTTTGTACCATTGACTTCAACCGCTTTGCCCATGATGTTAGCGCTTTCTGCTGCCGCCATCTTATCTTTTAGCTTCTGCACTTCTTTCTCTAGCGCTTTTGCTTTCTGTGCAGATTCTGCCAGTTTCTCTTCGTACTTCGCGTTTTGAGCTTCAATCGCGTCTAATGCAGCCTCGCCTGTTACCGCCTCAATACGTCGAATACCTGCAGCAATGCCGCTTTCTGAAGTGATTTTGAATAGGCCAATATCACCTGTGCTTGATGCGTGAATACCACCGCAAAGCTCTGTCGAGAAGTCACCCATAGACAGTACGCGTACTTCGTCATCGTACTTCTCACCAAACAGTGCCATTGCGCCTTTCTTCTTAGCAGACTCAATGTCCATCACGTTGGTTTCAATCGTGTGGTTGCGACGAATTTGCGCGTTAACTAGACGCTCAACTTCTTTCAGTTCTGCTGCAGTTACGGCTTCTAGGTGTGAGAAGTCGAAACGTAGGTTGTCTGCCTTCACCAATGAGCCTTTCTGCGTTACGTGCTCACCTAAAACTTGGCGTAGTGCTGCGTGTAGCAAGTGCGTTGCTGAGTGGTTTAGAGAGATAGCTGCGCGACGCTCTGCGTCAACGATAGTTGCTACTTCATCACCTTTCGCTAGAACGCCTTCTGCCATTACACCGTGGTGCGCGATTGCGTTACCTAGTTTTTGAGTGTCCTCAACGCGGAATACACCAGACTCAGTACGGATTTCACCAGCGTCACCACACTGACCGCCTGACTCTGCGTAGAATGGTGTTTCACCAAGTACGATGATTGCTTTGTCGCCCGCAGATAGCGAATCTACTTCGTTGCCTTCAACGAACATCGCTGCTACAGAACTAGAGCCTTTAGTACCTGTGTAACCACAGAATTCTGTTTGCGTATCAACTTTGATTGCTGCGTTGTAGTCAGTACCAAAGTTACCCGCTTCACGCGCACGTTGACGCTGCTCTTCCATCGCTTTCTCAAAACCTTCTTCGTCGATTGCGAACTCACGCTCACGTGCAACGTCGTTAGTTAAGTCAGCTGGGAAGCCATAAGTGTCGTAAAGTTTAAATACGGTTTCGCCGTCCAGTACTTTACCGTCTAGGTTATCTAATGCTTCGTTTAGAATCGCCATACCGCGCTCAAGTGTACGACCAAAGTTTTCTTCTTCGATACGCAGTACTTTTTCAACCACAGCTTGTTGACGCTTCAGCTCTTCACCAGCCGTACCCATGATGTCAGCTAGAACGCCAACCAACTTGTGGAAGAATGCACCTTGTGCGCCCAGCTTGTTACCGTGACGAACTGCACGACGGATGATACGACGTAGTACGTAACCACGACCTTCGTTTGAAGGCATCACACCATCAACAATCAAGAATGAACATGAACGGATGTGGTCAGCAATAACGCGTAGCGATTGGTTCGATAGATCTTCATAACCAATGACTTCAGCCGCTGCTTTGATAAGAGTTTGGAATACATCAATTTCGTAGTTTGAGTGAACGCCTTGCATGATTGCAGAGATACGCTCGATACCCATACCAGTATCTACCGATGGTTTTGGTAGCGGTTCCATAGTGCCGTCTGCGTGACGGTTGAACTGCATGAATACGTTGTTCCAGATCTCGATGAAACGGTCACCATCTTCTTCAGGCGTGCCAGGACGACCACCCCAGATGTGTTCACCGTGATCGTAGAAGATTTCAGTACATGGACCACAAGGACCAGTGTCGCCCATTTGCCAGAAGTTATCAGACTCGTACGGCTTGCCGCCTTCTTTGTCACCAATGCGAACAATACGATCAGCGGGCACGCCAACTTTCTTGTTCCAGATGTCAAACGCTTCGTCATCGGTTTCGTAAACAGTTACCAATAAACGATCCGCTGGCAGTTTAAGAACTTCGGTTAGGAATTCCCAAGCAAAGGAGATCGCATCTTCTTTGAAGTAATCACCAAAACTGAAGTTGCCTAACATTTCAAAGAATGTGTGGTGACGAGCAGTAAAGCCAACATTTTCTAGGTCGTTATGTTTACCACCTGCACGTACGCAACGCTGAGCCGTAGTCGCTCGAGTGTAGGCTCGTTTTTCTAAGCCTAAGAAACAATCTTTAAATTGGTTCATACCTGCGTTTGTGAACAGCAGGGTTGGGTCGTTATGTGGAACTAACGATGAACTTTCTACGATTTGGTGTCCTTTGCTCTCAAAGAACTTGAGGAACGCGTTACGAACCTCATCAGTGCTCATGTACATGCAGCTCTTCCTGAAAATAGTCGAGTTAGAATTTTGCCGTATTGTAGATCATGCAAACAGCTGAGACTAGTTTTCTTGAGGAAAAGAGGGAGTAGGAGAAAAAATTTGAAGCAAAACAAAAATCAGTGCGAACGACTGACCGTTAATCTTCGTCCTCAAAGCTCAGCGCGTAGCTGATTTGGTCAAAACTGTAGCCACGATATTGCAGAAAACGAACTTGTTTTGCGTACTCTTTTTGGTCTTTGGCTTTAATACCTTTGAATTTCTTTTCTGCCGCCTGTTTAGCCAGTTCAAACCAATCTTGCGGCTCTTCAGCCATAGCTTGCTCAATCACCGATTCCGCAACACGCTTCTGGTTTAACTCTTGACGAATTCGACGCTCTCCATGTCCTTTGTATACATGCTGTCTAATTTGACTCTTCGCGTAACGTAAATCATCTAAATAGTTATGGTCTAGGCAAAAATTAATTGCGATGTCGATGTCTGATTCTTCATAGCCCTTCATCGATAATTTTTGGTAAAGCTCATACTGACCATGATCGCGACGGCTAAGCAATTGGATAGCTGCCTCTTTGCTCGATAATGTTGGCGCCTGGCGTTTTTGGTACATGATGATCCTAAAAGTATTTTTGCTGTACAGGCTCTCAATGGCCTTTGTGATAATTCGATTTTTGATTTCAATAGATACAACAAAGCCCCGCATTGCAGGGCTTTGTCATTTATTAATCTATGAGAGATTAAAACTCTTCAGCTTGCTCTGGCGCTTCACCAGCTTCAGGCGCTTCCGCAAGTGCTGGCGCTAGCAACATTTCACGCAGTTTTGTATCGATAGTTTTAGCCACTTCAGGATGCTCACGCAGGTAGTTACACGCATTCGCTTTACCTTGACCAATCTTATCGCCATTGTAGCTATACCAAGCACCGGCTTTTTCAACTAACTTGTGCTTCACACCTAGATCGACAAGTTCACCTTCGCGGTTAAAGCCTTGGCCGTACATGATTTGTGTGTTTGCTTCTTTAAATGGTGCTGCAATCTTATTCTTAACAACTTTGATGCGCGTTTCGTTACCTACGACTTCGTCACCTTCTTTGATTGCGCCAGTACGACGGATATCTAGACGAACAGAAGCGTAGAACTTAAGTGCGTTACCACCTGTTGTTGTTTCTGGGTTACCAAACATCACACCAATCTTCATACGGATTTGGTTGATGAAGATACACATACAGTTAGACTGCTTTAGGTTACCCGTTAGCTTACGCATTGCTTGAGAAAGCATACGTGCTTGCAGACCCATGTGGCTATCGCCCATTTCGCCTTCGATTTCTGCTTTCGGTGTTAGCGCTGCAACAGAGTCGACAACCATAACATCGATAGCACCAGAACGTGCAAGTGCGTCACAGATCTCTAGCGCTTGCTCACCTGTGTCTGGCTGAGAAACCAGCAATGCATCGATATCTACGCCAAGTTTCTTCGCGTATACAGGATCTAGAGCGTGCTCTGCATCGATAAACGCACACGTTTTGCCTTCACGTTGCGCAGCAGCAATAAGCTCAAGGGTTAATGTTGTTTTACCTGAAGATTCTGGGCCGTAGATTTCTACGATACGACCCATTGGTAGACCACCAGCACCCAAAGCGATATCAAGAGAAAGAGAACCCGTTGAGATGGTTTCTACGTCCATTGCGCGGTTATCACCAAGGCGCATGATAGAGCCTTTACCGAATTGCTTTTCAATTTGACCTAGCGCAGCGGCGAGCGCTTTCTGTTTGTTCTCGTCCATTACTTTCTCCGATTTATTCATCTTCTTTGGGCGACGAATAGTAATTCATTTTTCTTAAGCAGAAGAACTGCTCAGCAATGAAAGTTATTATACTGTTGATTCATACAGTGTCCATACCTGTATGAAAAAAATTTGGCTGACCTAAAGTCGTGATTTGCTCTAGCCCTTATCAATGCTGGGCTAAAACAATTTAAGAAATTCTAGAGTAGATGTTGATACAATTGAGTCAGCGCATGCTCGACCGCTTTTTTGCGAACTTCTGCACGGTCACCAGTAAAATGCATGGTTTCGACTTGCTGCCAACTTTGGTTATCAGCAAAAGCAAAGCAGACCATGCCGACTGGTTTCTCTTCACTGCCACCACCCGGCCCTGCAATACCACTGATGGACACACCGATGGTCGCATTGGAGTTTTTAATTGCACCCTGCACCATTTCAATCACAACTGGCTCACTCACTGCACCATGCGCTTCTAACGTTGAAGCTTGCACACCAAGCATCTCCATTTTCGCTTCATTACTGTAGGTGACAAACGCACGGTCAAGCCACGCTGAACTACCAGCAATGTCAGTAATGGCGGTTGCAACACCACCACCAGTGCATGATTCTGCGGTCGTTAAAAGATGCCCGTGTTTAGCCAATAATGCGCCTAAATCGGCACTCAATTTTGTTGTTTTTTCCATAGCCAAAATGCCCTTTGTCTCTTTTTACTTGATAGGGATTCACGTATCCTAAGCCGCTACGGAAATAAACAAAAGAACTTACCTGTGAAAGCTGAACAAAAACACACTCCGATGATGCAGCAATACCTCAAGCTAAAAGCTGAGAACCCAGAGATTTTGCTGTTCTACCGCATGGGCGATTTCTACGAACTCTTTTACGATGATGCCAAGCGAGCTTCTCAGCTTCTTGATATTTCATTGACCAAACGTGGTGCGTCTGCAGGTGAACCTATCCCAATGGCGGGTGTGCCATTTCACGCCGTAGAGGGCTACCTGGCAAAACTTGTTCAGCTTGGTGAGTCTGTGGCGATCTGTGAACAGATTGGCGATCCGGCCACCAGCAAGGGCCCAGTAGAACGTAAAGTTGTGCGTATCGTGACACCAGGTACAGTGACGGATGAGGCGCTGCTTTCTGAGCGTGTCGATAACTTAATCGCAGCAATTTACCATCACAACGGTAAGTTCGGTTATGCGACGCTGGATGTCACCTCTGGTCGCTTCCAACTGACAGAACCAGAAACTGAAGAAGCGATGACAGCCGAGCTTCAACGTACCGCACCACGTGAGCTACTGTTCCCAGAAGATTTTGAACCTGTACATTTAATGGCGAGCCGCAATGGTAACCGTCGTCGCCCAGTCTGGGAGTTTGAGCTTGATACGGCTAAGCAACAACTCAATCAACAATTTGGCACAAAAGATCTGGTTGGTTTTGGTGTAGAACATGCGTCCTTAGGGTTATGTGCTGCTGGTTGTTTGATCCAGTACGTAAAAGATACTCAACGTACGGCTTTACCTCATATTCGCTCTTTAACGTTTGATCATCAGGATCAATCCGTCATCCTTGATGCTGCTACCCGACGTAATCTGGAAATTACTCAAAATCTAGCAGGCGGAACCGATAACACGCTCGCTGCAGTACTCGACCATTGTGCAACTCCGATGGGCAGCCGAATGCTGAAGCGTTGGTTGCATCAGCCTATGCGTTGCATTGAAACGTTAAACAATCGCCTTGATGCGATTGGTGAGATTAAAGAACAAGCTCTGTTTGCTGATCTTCAACCAACGTTAAAGCAAATTGGTGATATTGAACGTATCTTAGCGCGCCTTGCATTACGCTCTGCTCGCCCTCGCGATATGGCTAGACTTCGCAATGCCATGCAACAGCTACCAGAGCTAGAATCTGTCACCGCTTCTTTGACCCATCCGTACCTAACGAAATTGGCGAAGTATGCAGCTCCGATTGACGAAGTATGTGACCTGTTAGAGCGCGCGATTAAAGAAAATCCGCCGGTTGTTATTCGTGATGGTGGCGTCATCGCTGAAGGCTACAATGCGGAGCTCGATGAATGGCGAAAATTGGCAGACGGTGCAACAGAATATCTTGAGCAGCTTGAGCGAGATGAGCGTGAACGACACGGTATCGATACGCTTAAAGTAGGCTACAACAACGTTCATGGCTTCTTTATCCAAGTAAGCCGTGGCCAGAGCCATTTGGTTCCACCGCATTATGTACGTCGCCAAACACTCAAAAACGCTGAACGCTACATCATCCCAGAGCTTAAGGAACACGAAGACAAAGTACTTAACTCGAAATCTAAAGCGTTAGCACTTGAGAAACAGTTGTGGGAAGAACTGTTTGATCTATTGATGCCAAACCTTGAGAAGCTGCAAAACCTAGCTTCTGCCCTGTCTCAACTGGATGTATTACAAAACCTAGCAGAGCGTGCAGATTCGTTAGATTACTGCCGCCCAACGCTTGTGAAAGACGCAGGAATTCACATTCAAGCTGGTCGTCATCCAGTCGTAGAACAAGTAACAACAGAGCCGTTCATCGCGAACCCAATTGAGCTTAACCCAGCCCGTAAGATGTTGATCATCACCGGTCCAAACATGGGTGGTAAATCAACCTACATGCGTCAAACTGCGCTGATTGCATTGATGGCACATATCGGCTCTTATGTACCGGCAGAATCCGCACAGATTGGTTCTTTAGATCGTATATTTACTCGTATTGGTGCGTCAGATGATCTTGCATCTGGCCGCTCGACCTTCATGGTAGAAATGACCGAAACAGCCAATATTCTTCACAACGCAACTAAGAACAGTTTGGTGCTAATGGATGAAATCGGACGCGGTACTAGTACTTACGACGGTCTCTCTTTAGCTTGGGCAAGTGCGGAATGGCTCGCAACACAAATTGGTGCGATGACCCTATTTGCAACTCACTACTTCGAATTAACAGAGTTACCGAACCAACTGCCAAGCTTAGCGAACGTTCACTTGGATGCCGTAGAACATGGAGACAGCATTGCCTTTATGCACGCAGTTCAAGAAGGTGCGGCAAGTAAGTCTTACGGCTTGGCTGTTGCGGGCTTAGCTGGCGTACCAAAAACGGTCATCAAAAATGCGCGTAACAAGCTATCTCAGCTAGAGCAACTGGGGCAAAACAGTGACACACCGCGTCCAAGTGCAGTAGATGTGGCTAACCAGTTGAGCCTGATTCCAGAGCCTAGCGAGGTCGAACAAGCTCTGTCAGGTATTGATCCTGACGACTTAACGCCACGCCAAGCTCTTGAAGAGCTGTATCGCTTGAAAAGGATGCTGTAAATAGACTCACACCAAGGAGCAAAAAAGAAAAAAGGCTATGGGGAACCATAGCCTTTTGCGTATCTAGTGGAATACGGATTATTTAATCGTCTTCTACGTTAAACAAGTTTTCCATATTCAAACCTTGTTTGATTAGGACTTCACGAAGACGACGCAAACCTTCCACTTGTATTTGACGTACTCGCTCACGTGTCAGGCCAATCTCTCGACCAACTTCTTCCAGCGTCGAAGGCTCGTAGCCTAGTAGGCCGAAGCGACGTGCAAGCACTTCTTTCTGTTTCGGATTCAACTCTTCTAACCAATGAATCAACGATGATTTGATGTCGTCATCTTGAGTCGAAACTTCTGGATCAGAGTTGTTTGCATCAGGAATAATATCCAGCAGCGCTTTCTCACCGTCACCACCGATTGGCGTGTCGACAGAGCTAATACGCTCATTAAGGCGTAACATTTTGCTTACGTCTTCGACTGGAATATCTAATTGAGCAGCAATTTCTTCTGCGGTCGGTTCGTGATCGAGCTTTTGAGAAAGTTCACGCGCAGTACGCAGATAAATGTTCAGCTCTTTCACTACGTGGATAGGTAGACGGATCGTGCGAGTTTGGTTCATCAACGCTCGCTCTATCGTTTGTCGGATCCACCACGTTGCGTAAGTAGAGAAACGGAAACCACGTTCTGGGTCGAATTTTTCGACCGCTCGGATCAAGCCGAGGTTACCTTCTTCAATCAGATCGAGTAGTGCTAGACCACGGTTACTGTATCGACGAGAAATCTTAACAACCAAACGTAGGTTACTTTCGATCATACGTTTGCGTGCCGCTTCGTCGCCACGTAGGGCGCGTCTTGCGTAAAGCACTTCTTCTTCGGCAGTAAGTAAAGGTGAGAAGCCAATTTCGCCCAAATACAACTGAGTTGCATCTAAGCTTTTACTGCTCGCGTCAAATTCTTCACGCGCAGTCGCTTTGCTTTCTGTGGATGATGATCTTTCGAGTTCGTTATCAATGGTCTTCACTGACGCATTGTCAAATGCAAACTCTTCAACTTTGGTTACTGTGTTGCTGATACTCATAACGCCTCCCCCTGGCGAGTTAGCAAGACATGACAACTCAATATGTCGCTAAATGATGTCGCAAGTTGTTTTTCAAAGTTTTAAGGCAAATAGCGTTTTGGATTCACTGATTTACCTTGATAGCGAATTTCAAAGTGTAGTTTGACCGACTTTGCACCTGAACTACCCATGGTGGCGATTTTTTGTCCGCTTTTTACGCTTTGTCCTTCTGTGACCAGCAGTTTGTCATTATGTGCGTATGCGCTTAAATAATTGTCGTTATGCTTTACTATAATTAAGTTGCCATAACCTCGTAGCGCATTGCCTGAATAAACGACTGTGCCGGCTGCGGTTGAAACGATAGGTTGACCACGCTGTCCTGCGATGTCGATACCTTTATTTCCCTGTTCTCCCGCCGAAAAGTTCTTGATTACTCTCCCTTTTGTTGGCCACAACCACTTTGAGACTTTATCACTCTTTGCTGTGGTAGTTGGCGCTTTTTGCTTCACTTTTTGGTTATCTTTTGAACCAACATACTCCTTTGTTTTCGATTGTTCAACCTTCTTTGGAGGCTGTTTTTGTACGACTTTAGGCTTAGTCTCTGTAGGTTTTTGACTAGAGTTTTTACTCGAAGGTTTAGGTTTAGAGGCTGTTGATGTTTTCGTCACTGGAGCTGGGGGGGTCGTAACAACAGGAGCCACAACGGGTTCAACTTTTTGACCATATTTAGGGGCGACATATTTCGGAGCCCAAAGTTTTAGCCTCTGTCCTGGGTAGATAGTGTAAGGCTGAGTTAACTCATTGTAACGAACAAGATCATTTACATCTTTATCTGTGACATAAGCTATGAAGTAAAGCGTATCGCCTTTTTTTACCTCATAATAACTCCCTCTGTAACTCCCTCTTTCAAGGCTTGAATAGTCTTTTTTTAGGCTAGAGACAGGTGCAGGGGAATGCGCTGCACAACCAACTAGTCCTGCAGCAAACACAAAGCTAATACCAATATGACGTAGTAACTTATTCACCTATCCCTAACCCTTAAGCTAAATCACCCGCAACCAGAGGTACGAACCGAACCATTTCTACAACGGTAGAGAGATATTCGTCTCCCTTACGCTCTATTTTTAATAACTGTTGCTCCGTATCTCCAACAGGAATGACCATTTTGCCGCCATCTCTTAATTGTGAGAGAAGAGCTTGGGGAATCACTTCAGCGGCAGCGGTAACAATGATAGCATCGAAAGGACCTCGCGCTTCCCAGCCCTGCCACCCATCAGCATGCTTAGTTGAAACATTGTAGATATCCAATTGCTTCAGGCGACGCTTTGCTTCCCATTGCAACGATTTAATTCGCTCAACGGAGTATACATGATCAACAATTTGCGCCAGTACCGCGGTTTGATAACCCGATCCCGTTCCGATTTCCAGAACACGACTCGCCGGCTCTAGCTCAAGCAACTCGGTCATACGAGCAACGATATAAGGCTGAGAAATAGTTTGTCCCTGACCAATTGGTAACGCATTGTTATCATAGGCTTGGTGCATCATCGCTTGAGAAACAAAGCTTTCTCGTGGCAAGCGTTGGATAGCATCCAGAACTCTTTGGTCTTTGATGCCACTGGAGATAAGAAACGCTATCAACCTGTCAGCATGTGGGTTACTCATTACTTCTCTTCCTTTAACCAACTATCCATAGCACGCAGCGACTCGTGAGCGGTGAGATCAACTTGCAGAGGCGTCATTGAAACTCGGCCATGCTCAATTGCATAAAAGTCCGTGCCCTCTCCTGCATCTTGCTCCTTTCCTGGTGGCCCTAACCAATAAATGTCATGGCCTCTCGGATCTTTCTGCTTGATCATATTCTCTGCGTGATGACGTGCACCTAAACGCGTAACTTCAATTTCACCTAAATTCTCTGATGGTAAGTCAGGCACGTTTACGTTCAGTAGACGATTCGTTGGAATCGGCGACGCTAAATGCTGTTGTACAATTTGACGTGCAATTTTAGCGGCGGATTCGAAATGTCGCTTACCCACTAGTGAAAAAGCCACCGACTGAACGCCAAGGAAATGACCTTCCATGGCGGCTGCTACTGTTCCAGAATAAAGAACATCATCACCCAAATTAGCGCCATGGTTGATTCCTGACAGAACAAGATCAGGCAAATCATCTTTCATTAGCTCATTCAGCGCGAAATGCACACAATCCGTGGGCGTGCCTTGCACTGAGTAGATATTTGGGGCAATTTCAGTCACGCGTAATGGTTGTTCTAATGTGAGTGAATTCGAAGCACCTGAACGATTTCGATCAGGTGCGACAATGGTCACTTCGGCGATATCTCTCAACTCATCAGCGAGGGCATGAATCCCTTGTGCATGAACACCATCATCATTGCTGATTAAGACTCTTAAGGGCTTCGGGTTTCGTGAATCCTGTTCCATTAGTATTCTCTTTCTACTTCAACCTCATTAACTAACTCACGAACAATAGAGGTCGCAAAAGATCCCGCATCCAGTGAGAAAGTCAGCGTAATGTTGTTACCTTCAACCGTCCAAGCTAAATCTTTTGGCTTCAGCGCAATATCGCGACGATCGTGGCGCATGCGATTACCACGAATCAGCGCCATGAGGTCAGGCTCTTCGTCTAAAAACGGTTGCTCTAATGCCAGAGCCTCGGCTTGAGTAGGCAGTGCATTATCGCCAGCAAGCGCAGCGGTAATTGCCGCTTCACCTTGTGCAAATTGTACTTGCAAATCAGTGATGTTGTTTGCATCAATCAACTGAGTGCCAGAATTCGTCTGTGCAATGTCACCATCAATGAACTTATCAAACACACCATTCTCTAGACGAGCTGAAACGATGCGGTTGAAAATCCACGAACGAGCCGCTGATAAATACATGCTTCGCTTGTTTTGATTGCGGGTACGAACGTTTTCGCGTCCCCATCGACGTGCTTCTTCAAGGTTGTTGCCATCGTTACCAAAACGCTGACTACCAAAGTAGTTTGGCACGCCAACTTGTTTCACTTTTTCAAGACGTTGCTCTACATCCGCTATATCTGTCACTTCAGACAAAGTAACCACGAACTCGTTCCCTACTAGGTCACCAGGACGCAGTTTTTTATTGTGACGATCTGTTGCAAGGATTTCGATACTTGGGTATTGAGCCAAAAACGCTGAAAAATCTGGCGTTTCACCTTTTGGTAAATGGACACTTAACCACTGTTCCGTCACCGCATGACGGTCTTTAAGACCCGCCCAGCTAACGTCTTTCGACTTAACACCACAGGCTTTTGCTAACTCGTTAGCAACGAAGCTGGTGTTCTCACCCGTTTTACGGATACGAACCATTAAGTGCTCGCCTTCGCCCGTAAAGGCAAAACCTAAATCTTCGCGAACCTGAAAATGCTCTGGCTGCGCTTTAATTTTTGCCGATGCAACTGGCTTACCCGTTAGGTAAGCCAATGAAGATAAAATGTCTGACATGATGTGTTTCCGCTGATATCACAGCTTAGAGGAGCAAATTGCTAGTTATTGCTTAAACAGAAGTACAACGGCTTCCGTTGCTATGCCTTCTTTGCGTCCAGTAAAACCGAGACGTTCTGTCGTCGTCGCTTTTACGTTAATGTTACTAATGTCGGTTTCTAGGTCTTCGGCTATCGCCGCACACATTGCGTCAATGTGTGGTGCCATTTTAGGCGCTTGTGCCATGATGGTTACATCAGCATTGCCAAGACGGTAGCCTTGCTCTTTAACTCGACGGTAAACGTCTTTCAGTAATTCACGACTGTTTGCGCCTTTCCATTTATCATCCGTATCTGGGAAATGACGACCAATATCGCCGGCAGCAATCGCGCCCAGCAGAGCATCCGTTAACGCATGCAACGCTACATCGCCATCTGAGTGAGCAATCAAACCTTGCTCATAAGGGATTGCTACACCACCAATAATGACTGGGCCTTCACCACCGAATTTATGTACATCGAAACCATGACCAATTCGAATCATTTTCTATCCTTTCTTTATTCGCCGCGCTCACGGCTTAGATAAAACTCGGCTAACGCAAGATCTTCTGGCTGAGTGATTTTTATATTGTTCGCATTCCCTTGAACTAAGGCTGGCTTCTCGCCTAACCATTCCAAAGCCGAGGCTTCATCAGTAATGGTTACACCCTGTTCTAATGCGTCAGCCAGTGCTTGAGTAAGCTGCTGAGTTTTAAACATTTGTGGAGTCAGTGCATGCCACAATGCTTCTCTATCTACCGTATGATCGATATCTTGCACTGCGTTTGCTCGCTTCATTGTATCTCTCACAGGAGATGCGAGAATGCCACCCGTTGAGTGGGCGCAGCAAACATCAATCAAACGGTCAATGTCGGATGTTAATACACATGGCCTTGCAGCGTCGTGAACTAATACCCACTCGCTTTCCAGATGCTCATTGACATAGTTTAGCCCTGATAACACAGAGTCTGCTCTTTCTTTACCACCAGCTACACGAATCACATCTGGGTGCTTAGCAACGGACAATTCTGGGTAATATGGGTCGCCGTCAGTAACGGCAACGACAACCTTAGAAATATTTGGGTGAGAAAGCAGTTTCTCTACGGTATGTTCCAGTACCGCTTTACCTTCGATCAATAAATATTGCTTAGGGCGATCTGCCTTCATTCTGCTACCCACACCAGCAGCAGGCACAATTGCGATATGCGATGAGTTCATATCCAACATTTTAATGGTTTTCCTCACCTATAATGCGGTAAAAAGTCTCGCCATCTTTAACTAAACCGAGCTCATGACGCGCACGTTCTTCAATCGCATCAAGACCTTGCCTTAAGTCATCAATCTCAGCGAACATTTCATTGTTGCGAGCTTGTAGCTTGCTGTTCACTTGTTGCTGAACTTCAATTTCATCTTTTACTGTGTAGTAGTCAGACACTCCGTTTTTACCAAACCATAGAGTGTATTGAAGCAAGCCAAACAGTAGCGTAAGGGCTATAACAAAGATTCGCATATCGCTGCTAACATTCTGTACCGGAAGGAATTAGATAAGGTGACATATATAGCATAAATGCGAGGTTGCCTCTAGGGGAGAAAGGGAGACTCACACGCTCCTTACAAGAAATAAGCAGCAAAATGAAACAAGCTCATAGGAAGCGCTCCTTACCCATGACCAAAGTAAGAGCCAAAAATACAAACTTATAAATACAAAAAAACCGCCGTAGCGATGGTTTCAAAAAGCTATTTAGCGAAACTTTACTCAATAAGAATTAAGCTTGACCTTTAACTTCTTTAAGACCGCTTCCTTGAAACATGGAGGAGCGCGCTCACTTAGCGCTTCCGTCATATAAAAAACGCCCCGCAAGTGCGAGGCGTTTTCAAAAGCTTTAAGTTAAGCGGTTAATTCAATTAAGAATTAAGCTTGACCTTTAACTTCTTTAAGACCGTTGAAAGGAGCGCGCTCACCTAGAGCTTCCTCGATACGGATTAGCTGGTTGTACTTAGCAACACGGTCAGAACGGCTCATAGAACCAGTTTTGATTTGACCTGCAGCTGTACCTACCGCTAGGTCAGCGATAGTTGCATCTTCAGTTTCGCCAGAACGGTGAGAGATTACTGCTGTGTAACCTGCGTCTTTAGCCATCTTGATTGCAGCTAGAGTCTCAGTTAGAGAACCGATTTGGTTGAACTTGATAAGGATAGAGTTAGCTACGCCTTTCTCGATACCTTCAGCAAGGATCTTAGTGTTAGTAACGAATAGATCGTCACCTACTAGTTGAAGCTTGTCACCTAGTAGTTCAGTTTGGTGCTTGAAGCCATCCCAGTCAGACTCGTCTAGACCGTCTTCGATAGAAACGATTGGGAATTGGTTAGCTAGCTCAGCTAGGTAGTGGTTGAACTCTTCAGAAGTGAAAGTTTTACCTTCGCCTTTCATGTTGTAGATGCCAGCTTCTTTGTCGAAGAACTCAGATGCAGCACAGTCCATAGCTAGAGTTACGTCTTTACCTAGTTCGTAACCAGCAGCTGCAACAGCTTCTGCGATAACTTCTAGAGCTTCAGCGTTAGATTTAAGGTTAGGAGCGAAACCACCTTCATCACCAACTGCAGTGCTGTAGCCTTTAGACTTAAGAACTTTAGCTAGGTTGTGGAATACTTCTGCACCGATACGTAGACCTTCTTTAAGAGTCTTAGCGCCAACTGGTTGGATCATGAACTCTTGGATGTCAACGTTGTTGTCTGCGTGCTCACCACCGTTGATGATGTTCATCATTGGTAGAGGCATAGAGAACTGACCTGCAGTGCCGTTTAGCTCAGCGATGTGCTCGTATAGAGGCATGCCTTTCGCAGCAGCAGCAGCTTTAGCGTTTGCTAGAGAAACAGCTAGGATAGCGTTAGCACCGAATTTAGATTTGTTTTCAGTGCCGTCTAGTTCGATCATTACTGCGTCGATTGCAGCTTGGTCTTTAGCGTCTTTGCCAACTAGAGCTTCAGCGATTGGGCCGTTTACAGCTTCAACTGCTTTAAGAACACCTTTACCTAGGAAACGTGCTTTGTCACCGTCACGTAGCTCAAGAGCTTCGCGAGAACCAGTAGATGCGCCAGATGGAGCTGCCGCCATACCTACGAAACCGCCTTCTAGGTGTACTTCAGCTTCTACAGTTGGGTTACCACGTGAGTCGATGATTTCACGACCTAGAACTTTAACGATCTTAGACATTAATGTTTCCTCTCGTTTCAAATATAAATGTCAATCTTAAAGGGCAGCAGCACAACCTTCGCCGCCGCCCGTATCCTTTTACTTCTCGAATTCGCCGCGTGCGTTTTGGCCCGCAGCCTTAACAAAACCTGCAAACAATGGATGTCCATCGCGAGGAGTCGAGGTGAATTCTGGGTGGAACTGAGCCGCTACAAACCATGGGTGAGCTGGGTTCTCAATCATTTCCACTAGCTTCTTGTCCGCAGATAGACCTGATACTTTTAGGCCTGCTTTTTCGATTTGCGGACGAAGCACGTTATTCACTTCGTAACGGTGACGGTGACGTTCATGGATCGTCGCGCTACCGTACAGTTCACGAGCTTTAGTCCCTTTCTCTAGGTGACACAGCTGTGAACCAAGACGCATCGTACCGCCTAGGTCAGACTTTTCAGTACGCTCTTCTACGCTACCTGATTCGTCTACCCACTCTGTGATCAAACCTACCACAGGGTACTTAGTCTCTTTGTTAAATTCTGTTGAATGTGCACCTTCCATACCCGCAACGTTACGCGCGTATTCGATTAGTGCAACTTGCATACCCAAACAAATACCTAGGTAAGGCACGTTATTTTCACGTGCATATTGAGCCGCACGGATCTTGCCTTCAATACCACGATCGCCGAAGCCACCTGGTACTAGGATTGCGTCCAAACCTTCTAGAAGTTCAACGCCTTTTGTTTCGATATCTTGTGAGTCTACATACTTAATTGTGACGCTTAGGCGGTTTTTCAAGCCAGCGTGTTTAAGCGCTTCGTTCACAGATTTGTATGCATCTGGTAATTCAATGTATTTACCAACCATACCGATGGTTACTTCACCAGTAGGATTTGCTTCTTCGTAGATAACCTGTTCCCATTCAGAAAGGTCTGCTTCAGGAGCAGTAATACCAAAGCGAGCACACACAAGGTCATCTAGCCCTTGAGATTTAATCAACTGAGGGATCTTGTAGATAGAGTCTACATCCTTCATTGAAATTACTGCTTTTTCTGGAACATTACAGAACAGTGCGATTTTTTTACGCTCATTCGCAGGAATAACGCGATCGCTACGGCAAACTAGGATGTCTGGCTGAATACCGATAGATAGAAGTTCTTTTACTGAGTGTTGCGTCGGCTTAGTTTTCACTTCGCCCGCTGCCGCTAGGTAAGGAACAAGTGTTAGGTGCATGAACATTGCGCGCTCACGGCCTAGCTCAACAGCTAGCTGACGAATCGCTTCCATAAATGGTAGTGATTCGATATCACCAACAGTACCGCCAACTTCAACGATAGCCACATCATGGCCTTCAGAACCTGCAATAACGCGATCTTTGATTGCGTTAGTGATATGAGGGATAACTTGAATAGTTGCGCCTAGGTAGTCACCACGACGTTCTTTACGAAGTACGTCGGCATAAACACGACCTGCAGTGAAGTTGTTACGCTTGGTCATCTTGGTACGGATGAAACGCTCGTAGTGACCAAGGTCAAGGTCAGTCTCTGCGCCATCTTCTGTAACGAACACTTCACCGTGCTGAGTAGGGCTCATTGTGCCCGGGTCAACGTTGATGTAAGGGTCAAGCTTCATCATAGTCACTTTAAGACCACGAGCTTCTAGAATAGCCGCAAGAGATGCTGCTGCAATACCTTTACCTAGAGAGGATACAACCCCGCCAGTAACAAAAATGTAATTTGTCGTCATGTTTAACCTGAAATTGGTTGAATGAGGGAAATGGAGTGCTTCTGGACGGGAGATAAATATACCAGAAGCTCCTTACCGCCACAACGTGAAATCTATCACACCGTAATTTTTTATTTTTTGCTTCAAATCAAAGTGAGCAAAGACAACCCAAAGTCCGTTTCGTGTAACCAAACAAGCTGACCTTATATTATGTATTCTGCCAGTTTACCTCTGCCTCGATTCTTCTTGTTTTACTTCATCCCAAAAATGGTCAAGTTCTGATAAAGAACAATCTGTAAGTACTTTGCCTGACTGCTGGACCTTGCCTTCAACTTGTTTAAAACGTCGCGCAAACTTTACGTTTGCTTTTCCTAGCGCGACTTCTGGGTTTTTATCAAGGTGGCGAGCCAAATTGACAGTCGCAAATAGCAAATCACCGAGCTCCAACTCAACTTTCTCTTCATCGGGCTGAACTTGCAGTGCCTCTTCCATGACTTCGTCAATTTCTTCTCGTACTTTATCGACAACCGGGCCAAGTGAATCCCAATCAAACCCAAATTTTGCACATTTTTTCTGAATTTTTGTAGCACGAGAAAGTGCCGGTAAAGAGTTTGGTATTGAGTCTAGGATACTTTCTTCCGCTTTGCCTACTAGGGCTTTTTCTTTTGCTTTTTCCGCTTCCCAGTTCGCGTTAATTTCCTCGTCAGATTCAAACTCAACATCTGAAAAAACATGCGGGTGGCGACGAGTCAGTTTTTCGTTCACGGTTTCGACGACATCCGAAAAGTCGAACAGCTCTTGCTCTTTCGCTAGCTGACTGTAAAAAATCACCTGAAACAACAAATCCCCTAGCTCTTCTTTTAGATTGGGCCAATCTCGATTTTGAATCGCGTCCACCACCTCGTAGGTTTCTTCTATTGTATGCGGAACGATGGTGTCAAAGGTTTGTTTTAAGTCCCAAGGGCAACCGTTTTCGGGGTCACGCAGCTTCGCCATGATTTGTTCTAACTGTTCAATTGGATGACTCATTTTTTGTTCCTTTAAACCTTTCTATTAAAGAAAAAGGTGAGCAGCCAAAACCACTCACCTTCTACATTATATTTTCTCAGCAGCTTTCACTAAGTAATTGTTACTTTGACAAGGCAACAAGTTTTCGCGACTCCTGAGCATAGCCTACTATGTGATGCCCCTGAGCCGGCACGTCGGAATAAGTGCAGCTAACGCAGATAAAAAGCCAAATATGACGCAAGTGTAACTCTGTAAATAGTTGAAGTTGTAGCTAGGCGACAAACAAACGAGACTCCTGAGCATGGTTCACCATGTGATGGAGCGAGTGCGTGCAGTCAACAACGCTACAACGATAACTATGACGAGAGTTTTAGCCGAGGCGTTTCACCGTCATGACATCCTTGATCTGTTCCACACGTTTCGAAACCCGCGAAAGCACCTCAATATTGGTGACTTCTAGGTCAAAGTCCATGATGGCAAGTTGACGTCTGTAGTCGACTCGGTTCTTCATACTGGTCACTTTGATCTTTTCGTTGGCGAACAGTGTCGTAATGTCTTTGAGTAGACCACCTCGCTCCATCGCTTCAACACGCACGGTGAGGATGTATGACCCCACAAAGCCGCTGCCCCAGACTGTATCGATGATGCGCTCTGGCGCATGATGGCGCAGTTCTTCTAGCTGTTCACAGTCACTACGGTGTACTGAAATCCCACGACCTTGCGTTATGTAACCAGAGATATCGTCACCTGGAATTGGCTGACAGCAACGTGCTAGATGTGTCATTAGGTTATCGACGCCTTCTACTACAACTGCGTCTTTTTTCGGTCGGCTTTGCGCGGGTGATTTATGCTCAGCTTCTTGCAGTTTTTCCAGTGCTTGCTGATCTTCTTCCTCTGCCGTTGGCTTGTTAACTAACGCGTTGATATGGTTAATTATTTGGTTGATACGCAAATCACCGCTACCTACACCAACATACAATTCATCTGGTGTTTTGACGTTAAACCGCTTGAGGGCGTAATGCTCTGCATCTTTTAACGTTGCGCCAATTTTGGCTAACTCATGCTCAAGGATTTCACGACCTGCTTCAAGGTTCTTCTCACGGCTTTGTTTTCGGAACCAGGCGTTAATTTTGGCACGCGCACGACCAGAATGAACGAAGCCTAATGATGGGTTTAACCAGTCACGTGATGGGTTAGGTTCTTTCTGAGTGATAATCTCGACTTGGTCACCCATATGTAATTTATGCGTGAACGGCACAATACGACCTCCGACTTTGGCACCGATACAACGGTGTCCCACTTCGGAGTGAATGTGATAGGCAAAATCTAGCGGCGTTGCCCCCATTGGCAAATCGACAACATCACCACGTGGTGTAAAGGCATAAACACGGTCATCAAAGACTTGGCTACGCAGCTCATCGAGCATTTCGCCAGAGTCAGACATTTCTTCTTGCCAATCCAATAGCTTACGCAGCCACGTAATCTTCTCATCATAACCGCTTCGGCTGCTTGCCCCTTCTTTATATTTCCAGTGCGCTGCAACCCCCAGTTCCGACTCTTCATGCATTTGCTTGGTACGAATCTGGATCTCGATGGTTTTGCCTTCTGGCCCTAGAATTACTGTATGGATCGATTGATAACCGTTTGGTTTAGGGTTAGCAACGTAGTCATCAAACTCGCTCGGTAGATGCTTGTATTTGGTGTGAACTACGCCTAAAGCCGCGTAACAGTCTTGCAGTTTGTCTGCGATGATACGTACTGCTCGAACATCAAACAGCTCATCGAATGCCAAACTCTTCTTCTGCATTTTTCGCCAAATGCTGTAGATGTGCTTAGGTCGACCACTCACTTCGGCATTGATGCCCGACACTTCCATTTCGTGCGTGAGGTCTTCAACAAAGTCTTTGATGTACTGTTCACGAACGATGCGTCGCTCAGAAAGCTGCTTGGCAATTTGTTTGTAAGTTTCCGGCTGTTGGTAGCGGAAAGCGTAATCTTCAATTTCCCATTTCAGCTGACCGATGCCTAATCGGTTTGCTAGCGGCGCATAGATGTTGGCACACTCTTTTGCCGCCGCACGTCGAACTTCATCAGGCGCTTTTTTAACTTCAATAAGGTTACAAATTCGCTCCGCAAGCTTGATAACCACGCAGCGGAAGTCATCCACCATGGCAAGCAGCATGCGGCGTACGTTATCTACCTGAGATGACGCTGCACTGCCTTCCATGTTGACGTTGAGTTGGCCAATAGCAGCCATTTCTTCAACGCCGTCGATTAATTTTATGATTTCTTTGCTGTATTTCTCTTCCAGAATTTCTCTGTTAAAAGCACCACTTGAAACCAAAGGAAACAGTTGAGCAGCCACTAAAGTGGCTTGATCCATAGACAAGGTGATCAAAATTTCGATCATTTCTCGTCCACGCCACAACAACAGCTCCGCTTGCTCGTTATCAGCTAATACCGTCTGGCAATCTCGATATACTTCGATTAAGCGTGAGGCTGTGTTTTTCTCTTGTCCTAGGCTAGCCACCCAGTTTTCGAGTTCAAACTGTTCATCTTGGTTTAAATGCGCGCTTCTTACCGCAACCATCTCATCATCCTAATTATTATATTCGTGTGGTTTGACTAACACCGTCCAGGTTAGTTCTTTTTACCGCGCGTACACGCTGGCTTTATGACCACCCACCACAAATAAGGGGTCAAAGTCCTAAAGTTAGGACTTTTCAAACAATGCCATCGATTCTAGATGACTGGTATGAGGGAACATGTCCAGCATACCTAATTTCGTTAATTTATAGCCTTGCTCTATCAAGCTTTGACTATCCCTAGCAAGGGTAGCAGGATTACAAGAAACATAAACTACACGCTGTGCGCCAAGCTCAGAAACTTGATCGATGATCCCACTCGCTCCCGCGCGTGCTGGGTCTAATAATACTTTATCAAACCGCTCTGCGGCCCAGGCTTGGCCTTCAAAATCTTGCTCAAGGTTAGCGTGATAAAATTGCGCGTTATTGATTTGGTTCAAAGATGCATTGTTTGTGGCTTTTTCTACCATCTCTGCAACACCCTCTACTCCAACCACGTACTTAGCTAATTTCGCAACTGGTAAACTAAAGTTGCCTAAGCCACAGAACAAATCTAACACTCGGTCACTCTTTTGTGGGTCTAACCACTCAACCGCTTGTTTGACCATTTGTTGGTTTACACCTTGGTTTACTTGAATAAAGTTATTTGGTGCAAAAGGGATTTTCACTCCAACTTCTTGATAAAAAGGCATATCGCCTTCGATAAGGTCTAATTGTTCTGTCGATGGCATTAAGTACAACGATGCGCCATGACGTTTTGCCAACTCCGTTAGAGATTGAGTTTCACTCGTTGTCAGAGCGCTCAAGTGGCGCAGCGTAATACACGGACCATTATCACCAAGTACCAGCTCTACATGACCCAATTGTTCCGGCTTTTTGAACGCTTTTAGGGCTGAGTAAATCTCTGGCAGCAAAACATTCAGTTCCGGTGCCAGCACTGGGCAATCGGTCACTTGCGCAATTTGCTTACTCTGCTTTTTACGGAAACCAAAATGTAGCTGACGTGTTTTTTTATCAACAAACAAGCTCACTCTCGCACGGCGACGGTAGGCCTGCGAATATCCCAATAACGGGGCATCTAGTTCAATGTCACTGCCTGAAAATTTTCGCATTAGCTGACGCAACGTTTGCTGTTTGTACGTCAATTGTTGGTCATAATCTAGATGCTGCAAATCACAGCCACCGCACTCATTATAATGTGGGCAAAATGGCTCCACACGAGCTTCACTCGGCTTAAGGATTTTAATCAACTTACCGCGAGCGTATTTGCTCTTTTCTTCCACCAATTGAGTGACCACCTCCTCACCCGGCAGTGCTCCATCAATAAACAATGGCTTCTTTTTGAGGTAAGCAATGCCTGCGCCGTGGTGATCTAAACGCTCTACTTGCACTGCTTGGTGCCGAGTATTGAGTTGGGTTTTCTTTTTCGGTTGAAAGATGCGTGCCATGCTCTATGCCTGATTTATGTGTAATTGCTCTTCGGCTTCACTATTCTTGATTGCAGCCGTTGTGTGATTCGAGTGACTTGATTATGCTTACCGTTTATTCGGTGACGTCACTTCTTTGCTCAAGGCTTTATCGTGCGCTTGAGAAATAATGCGTTATTTTCCCATATCCAGACTCCGATGTAATTAGATAACATGACCAGATATGGCTTACGAGCACGTGTAATTACACTAACTCTCGCTCCCACTCTCATTATTGGTTTATTACTGAGCGGCTTTTTCTCATTTAACCGCTACCAAGACCTTGAGAAACAAGTTATCACCACTGGTAACAGCATTATTGAGCCGCTGGCGATTGCCAGTGAAACTCATCTACTATCAGAAAGCCGAGAGGCGGTACGTCGCTTGATAAGCTACGCGCACCGTAAAAACTCCAAACTGGTTCGTAGTATCGCGGTATTTGATGAACATCATGAGCTCTTTGTAACCTCTAACTTTCATCCTAATTTTGAAGCCTTGATGTTTCCCAAAGATAAACCGATCCCGCAACTGGGTAATTCGGAAATCTACGAAAACTCACTGATATTGCGTGTCCCCATTTTGTCAGAAGGTCACTACTTAGCGGAGTTGTCGAACGAAAGCCAAGGCACAAAAGCGATTGGTTACATCGCCGTCGAGTTAGATCTCTCCTCCTTGAGGCTGCAACAGTATCAAGAAGTCTTCTCTGCGTTTTTAGTTCTGGTTCTCGGTCTTGGCTTAGCAAGTGTGTTTGCTTCACGTCTAATGCACGATGTGACCCAACCTATCACCCACATGAAGAATGTCGTTGACCGCATTCGCCGCGGTCATCTGGATGTGCGTATCGAAGGCAAAATGCACGGGGAGTTAGACCAGCTAAAAAATGGCATCAACGCCATGGCGGTATCGTTATCAGAATATCACGTGGAGATGCAGCACAGTATAGACCAAGCCACGTCCGACTTACGTGAAACGCTTGAGCAGCTAGAAATTCAGAACGTTGAGCTGGATATCGCGAAGAAACGCGCGCAAGAAGCGGCCAGGGTTAAGTCAGAGTTCTTGGCAAACATGTCGCACGAGCTGCGTACTCCGCTCAATGGGGTGATTGGCTTTACTCGTCAAATGCTTAAAACGCAGCTTTCTAACAGCCAAACGGATTACCTACAGACGATTGAGAAATCGGCGAACAACCTGCTGAATATCATCAATGACATTCTCGACTTCTCGAAACTTGAAGCGGGTAAGCTGGCGCTGGAAAACATTCCTTTTGATTTCCGAGAAAGTTTAGAAGAGGTAATTAACCTACAAGCCACAAGTGCACATGAGAAAGGGTTAGAAATCACCCTAAAAGTGGACCCTAAAATTCCACCGGGTTTAGTTGGGGATCCACTACGTATTCAGCAAATTTTGACGAACTTAGTCGGTAACTCAATCAAGTTTACCGAGCGAGGCAACATTGATGTTAGCGTAGAAATGCGCTCTCAATCAGGAGACTCCGTCGAACTGCAATTCATGGTGCGTGATACCGGTATTGGTATCTCTGAGCGTCAGCAAGCGCAGTTGTTCCAAGCCTTTAGCCAAGCAGATGCAAGTATTTCACGTCGTTACGGCGGTACTGGCCTTGGTCTGGTCATCACTCAGAAACTGGTGAGCCAGATGGGCGGCGAAATCAGTTTAACCAGCCGTCTACACCAAGGTTCAACCTTCTGGTTTACGGTGCGCTTGCACTCAACCGAGATGCCAATGAGCGAACTGATTGAAGTGGAACTTCTGACTGGGAAGCAGTTACTGCTGATTGAACCAAACATGCAAGCCGCATCCGTAACCCAACAGATTCTGAGTCAGGAGGGTATTTTAGTAACATACCGCTCTTCGCTACCAAACAACGAAGAACAATATGATTATGTATTGTTGAATTTAGCGGCCAACCAGACTCACGATGCGGAAGTTATTACACCTTGGATAGAACAAGCGAAACGTATGGCTCCGAGTGTTCTTCTAGGGACACCGAGTACCGAATTGGCGCTTGCGGACCAAATAATGACAGAGCATCACGTCCAGTGCCTGACGAAGCCATTGTCTCGCCGTAAGTTGCTACAAAGCCTGATTAGCGAACATGTAGAATCGCCACCTGTATTAAGCGCTCCAATTACGCCAA
Organism: Vibrio sp. 1978; assembly: GCF_033344345.1. Lineage (NCBI taxonomy): Bacteria > Pseudomonadati > Pseudomonadota > Gammaproteobacteria > Vibrionales > Vibrionaceae > Vibrio > Vibrio sp. 1978. The sequence continues at coordinate 55,777 of NZ_JAWPOP010000002.1, read as the reverse complement.
GCGAAGGGGACCGTTTACCTCTGACTGTACTAGCAGTGGATGACAACCCTGCAAACTTGAAGCTGATCTCTGCACTGCTCCGCGAACGAGTAGAAACCGTCACCGCCTGTAGCAATGGCCAGCAAGCGGTGAACCTGGCGACAGAGAAAAAGTACGATTTAATCTTTATGGATATCCAAATGCCACAAATGGATGGGGTGACCGCTTGTAAGCACATTAAAGAGTTGGAGTTAAATAAAGACACGCCAGTGATTGCTGTAACGGCGCATGCCATGGCAGGGGAACGAGACCGCTTGCTCTCAGCAGGAATGGATGACTACTTGACCAAACCTATTGAAGAGCATGTGCTGCAACAGGTTTTGGTTCACTGGAACCCAAATGCTTGTACAGAGAGCATTGGCAAAGTCGCCCCTTCATACGTTGATGAACCTGAAGGAAGCGCACCACAACCCGTTTCTTCGCCTCAGCAGGATGTGATTATTGATTGGCAAGCAGCCTTAAAACAGAGCGCGAATAAAGAGGATCTCGCTAAAGACATGCTGCGCATGTTGATTGAGTTCATCCCTGAAGTAGAAGCAGTCGTTGACCAAGCTCTGGAGCAAGAAGATATCTCCCGTGATGACCTAATTCATGTCATCCATAAGCTGCACGGCAGTAGTTCATATTGTGGCGTTCCAAGACTGAAGTCACTCTGTGCGACGCTTGAGCAAGCACTGCGCTCAGGGGTCAGTCTTGAGGAAGTTGAGCCTGAAATGTTCGAGCTGCAAGATGAAATGATTAAAGTAACAACAACCGCAAAGTTATACCTTGAACAGTGATCTATTGAAGAGAAACAAAAGCCAGAGCAAATGCTCTGGCTTTTTAGTATTTTGTTTAAGACTTACAAGCTAGGATTCAAAAATAACCGTCGCCACAGCGTAATGACGCTCATCGGAAATGGACAGGTGAATGTGGTTAACGCCCATCGCATCCGCTATTTGCTTGGCTGTGCCCGTCAATGCGAGCACTGGTTTTCCAAGCGCATCGTTCGAGATGGAAAAATCGTGAAACGTGACCCCTTTTGCTATCCCCGTTCCCAATGCTTTTGAGGCCGCTTCTTTGACTGCAAAGCGCTTAGCAAGATAACGACCTTGCAGCTTAAGCTGTGAGAATTTGGCCATTTCTTCTTCTGAAAGAATCCGCTGAGCAAAAGGTTCACCACTACGAGCTAACGCTTTTTCAATACGCTCAATTTCTGCAATGTCGGTCCCTAACCCTATAATCGCCATCTAGATAGCCCTATGACTGGCGAGCCTCAATCATCAGTGCTTTCATGTCAGCAACCGCTTTATTTAAACCATCAAATACTGCGCGACCAATGATTGAGTGACCAATGTTAAGTTCGTAAATTTCTGGTAATGCAGCAATTGGTGCGACATTGTGATAAGTCAGGCCATGCCCGGCATTAACAATAATACCTAGATCATGTGCATAACTCGCACCAGCGGCAATCTTCTTCAGTTCAGCTTGTTGTTCGTCTTCTGTCGTCGCATCTGCATAATGGCCAGTATGTAGCTCAATAAACGGAGCGCCACACTTTTTCGCAGCTTCAATCTGTTGACGGTCAGCATCAATAAAGAGCGAAACTTTAATGCCTGCATCTGTCAGCTTTTTCGTCGCAGCTTTAATTTTTTCAAGCTGCCCTACAACATCTAAGCCACCTTCCGTCGTCAGTTCTTCACGCTTTTCAGGCACTAGACACACAAACTCTGGTTTAGTTTGCAGCGCAATCTCAACCATTTCGTCCGTCACTGCCATCTCTAGATTCATACGCGTTTGAATGGTTTCACGCAGAATACGTACATCACGATCCAAAATATGGCGACGGTCTTCACGTAAGTGGATAGTGATACCGTCCGCGCCTGCACGCTCTGCAATTTCAGCAGCGTGAACAGGATCTGGGTATTTTGTACCACGTGCATTACGTAGAGTGGCAATATGGTCGATATTGACGCCTAAATAAATTGAGCTCATTTTCCGTTACTCCGTGCTCTGGGGGTCTGAATGAAAAATTCACGACTTTTTAAAGGTTTGCCGCCAAGATACGGCTTTAAGGCTATACGTGTAAAGCGTTTTGCCGCTTTTAGCTGCTCTTTAGTGACGAACCGCCGCTCACTGATAGCAATCAGTTCATTCCCTAAAAACGTGAGGTTATCGCGCCTAACCGAAGCAATAAACCCTTTCTGTTCCCGGTAACGATAGGTCATTTCTGGGTCGACGGGCTCGCCGGTACCTGCACAATGCAAAAAATCCACGCCATACCCCATAGCAGACAGCAAGGCTAACTCAAAACGACGCAGTGCAGGCTCAGGGTTCTCGTTGTGCGCCAACTCGGTTAACGCATGCAAATAATCATGAAATAGTGCTGGCATCGGCACTTCAGCCATCAAAATACGGCCAATCAGTTCATTGACGTACATGGCTGAGTAGAGATTAATGCCCGTTAACGGCAAACCTAGACTTATCGGCTCGGCTTGACGCAAAGTTTTCATCGAGCCTTTCCCCGACCATTTAAGTAATAGCGGGGTAAAAGGTTGCAATGCGCCTTTTAAGTTCGAACGCTTACTGCGCGCGCCTTTGGCCATTAAAGTCATTCGGCCATATTCCTCACTAAATACATCAAGGATTAAGCTCGATTCACTGTAAGGGCGTCGGTGCAATACAAAACAGCGCTGTAAACCTTCGGAAGACAGATTACTCATCTAAGTCATTGTGCCTAAAAAGTGTGAAATAAAAAATAAGGAGCCGAGCGGCTCCTTATTTTAATCGATACTGATTTTTCATCGATGTTGGAGCGAAGCACCTTCGCAGCCAAGATTATAAATCGTCTATATAACCCAACGAACGCAACGCTCGTTCGTCGTCTGCCCAGCCAGATTTCACTTTTACCCAGGTTTCTAGGTAAACTTTACGACCGAACAATTCTTCCATATCCAAACGCGCTTCGCGACCAATGGTTTTAATCTTCTCGCCGCCTTTGCCAATCACCATTTTCTTCTGACCATTACGCTCAACAAGAATCAAGGCATTGATGTGGAAACCGTCGGTTTCGGGGTTGTAATCAAAACGTTCAATTTCAACCGTTACTGAGTATGGCAGCTCTTCACCAGTAAAGCGCATCAGCTTTTCACGCACAATCTCAGACGCCATAAAACGCTGAGAACGGTCAGTCACGTATTCTTCTGGGAAGTGATGCGTTGCTTTAGGTAAGTGATTACGCACGTGCTTACGCAGTACGTCAATGTTCTTACCTTGCTTGGCAGAGATTGGCACAACATCCACGAAGTCCATCTTCTTCGACATCTCCGCCATGTGTAGCATCACGTCGTTACGATCTTGTACGTTGTCGACTTTGTTTACACAAAGCACAACTGGGAAGTTCGATTTTTGAAGTTTGGTCAGCACCATCTCATCGTCTTTAGTCCAATGCGTACCATCGACTAAGAAGAACACAAGGTTTACATCACTCAATGACGAGTTAGCTGCACGGTTCATCAAACGGTTGATCGCACGCTTTTCTTCAATGTGAAGTCCAGGCGTGTCGACGTAAATCGCTTGGTAATCGCCGTCCGTATCCACACCCATAATACGGTGGCGTGTCGTTTGCGGCTTACGAGAGGTGATCGAAATCTTCTGACCCAAAATCTTGTTCAAAAGTGTCGACTTACCTACGTTTGGACGACCAACAATAGCAATAAAGCCACAGTGTTGGTTTTCTGGCGAGCTTGGCTCACCTTGTGATGCGAAAAACGCATCGATATCGAATTCGTTATCAGCCATTTGTTAATTGCTCAAGTGCTGTTTCAGCAGCCGCTTGTTCTGCCTTGCGGCGGCTGGTGCCTTTACCGATTACAGGCTTATCCACACCTGCTACTTCGCACTCAACCGTGAACTCTTGGTTGTGCGCTTCACCTTTAATATTAGTCACTGTGTAGACAGGCAGCGGTTTTCTTCTGCCTTGTAGGAACTCTTGTAGGCGAGTTTTCGGATCTTTCTGTGAAACGCCTGGTTTAATGGCTTCAAGGCGTGACTGATACCAACTCAGTACAATGCCTCGCACAACTTCAAGATCACTGTCTAGGTAAATTGCGCCAATAATGGCTTCAACCGCATCGGCTAAAATAGAGTCTCGGCGAAAACCGCCACTCTTCAATTCACCTGGACCTAATTTTAAATAATCTCCTAGATCGAATTCACGACCCAGTTCCGCCAATGTATGTCCGCGAACCAAAGTAGCACGCATGCGGCTCATGTCACCTTCGTTCACTTTTGGGAAACGATGGTACAGATCATCAGCGATGACAAAACTTAAAATTGAATCGCCCAGAAACTCAAGACGTTCATTGTGCTTACTGTTGGCGCTGCGGTGCGTCAGCGCCAAATTGATAAGCCCGGCATCTTGAAACTGGTAGCCGAGCTTTCTCTCTAGTTTATCAATTGGAGAATTCATACTCTCTCGATATTTGAATGGTTAGTGAATGCCACCGATGCGGTTAAAACGCACACCAGTTGGAATCCATGAAGGTAGAACACTATCTGCGCCACGATCAAACTCGAAGCTGATCCAGATCGCGACAGCTTTACCGACTAAGTTTGCTTCTGGAACAAAGCCCCAGTAACGGCTGTCAGCACTGTTGTCACGGTTATCACCCATCACAAAATACTGACCTTGTGGTACAACCCACTCTGTCGTGCCGCTGCGTGGGAAATATTGCTCCACGCGGTTACGCACAAGAGGGTTAACCAAAATATTGTGCTCAACGTTACCCAATTTTTCATCCAGTTGGATCATTGGAATACCGTTCGAGCTAAACTGACTTTCTTCAACATTGCTCAGTTTAACTGGCTTACATGCCGATTCGCCTTGGCTTTGCACGCAAAGCTGCTTATCACTTGAATAACGCACGATATCACCAGGTAAACCAACTACACGCTTAATGTAGTCCACACTTGGTTGTGGTGGGTATTTGAAGACCACGATATCACCACGCTCAGGCTTACCAGTTTCCACTAGCTGAGTACGCCATACTGGGTCTTTTAGACCGTACGCGTACTTCTCAACTAAAATGAAATCGCCAACCAGCAAGGTAGGCATCATTGAGCCTGATGGGATTTGAAATGGTTCGTAGATAAAAGAACGTAATACTAAAACGAACGCGATCACAGGGAAAATAGAGACGCTATTTTCAACCCACCAAGGCTGACGCTCAACTTTTTGCAAGGTCACTGCATCCAAACCATTAGACGTCTGAGCTTGAATCTCAGCCAGTTTTTCCTGACGCTTTTTCGCGAAAACCAGCTTTTCCAATAGCCAAACCACGCCAGTTACCAAAGTCGCAATAACCAACATCAGTGAGAATGTATTCGCCATTAAATTCCCTTATCTAAAAATACGAAAGTGAAAGAGCCGAAACCCTTTCACTTATTTTAATATCTAACGTCTTAAGACCGACAAGTGTGAGACAAAGTTCAACTTTAGTCTTTACCTACGTGAAGGATGGCTAGGAACGCTTCTTGAGGCAGCTCAACGTTACCGATCTGCTTCATGCGTTTCTTACCTTCTTTCTGTTTCTTCAGAAGTTTCTTCTTACGACTTACGTCACCGCCGTAACATTTCGCAATAACGTTCTTACGCAACTGTTTTACCGTTGAACGAGCGATAATGTGGTTACCAATTGCCGCTTGGATTGCGATATCAAACATTTGGCGAGGGATGAATTCTTTCATCTTCTCTACCAACTGACGACCGCGAGTCTGAGACTGATCTTTGTGTGTGATCATCGCCAATGCATCAACAGTGTCACCGTTAAGAAGAACGTCTACACGTACCATGTTCGAAGCTTCAAAACGCTGGAAGTTGTAATCCAAAGATGCGTAACCGCGTGATGTTGATTTCAGACGATCGAAGAAATCCAGTACCACTTCAGCCATTGGAATATCGTAAGTCACAGCGACTTGGTTACCGTGGTAAACCATATCAACTTGACTGCCTCGCTTTTCAACACACAGTGTGATTACGTTACCTAGGTACTCTGAAGGCACAAGGATGTTACAACGCGCAATCGGTTCACGAATTTCTTCAATGTCATTGATCGCTGGTAGTTTTGCTGGGCTATCAACATACAGCAGATCGCCATCCGTCTTCTCAACTTCGTAAACTACCGTTGGTGCTGTGGTAATAAGATCCAAGTCGTATTCACGCTCTAGACGCTCTTGGATGATTTCCATGTGCAACATGCCAAGGAAACCACAACGGAAACCAAAGCCAAGTGCCGCAGAGTTTTCTGGCTCGTAGAATAGCGATGCGTCGTTGAGGCTTAGTTTGCCTAGTGCGTCACGGAAGTTTTCGTAATCGTCGGAAGATACAGGGAACAGACCTGCGTAAACCTGAGGTTTAACTTTCTTAAAGCCAGGTAGCGGTTTATCACAACCATTCTTCGCTAGAGTCAGCGTATCACCAACAGGGGCACCAAGAATGTCTTTGATACCACAAACAACCCAACCTACTTCACCAGTACGAAGGGTATCGGTATCTACTTGTTTTGGCGTAAAGATACCAAGGCGGTCTACACCCCAAACTTGGCCCGTACTCATCACTTTGATCTTATCGTTCTTCTTCAGTTCGCCGTTTTTAATACGCACTAGAGAAACAACGCCAAGGTAGTTATCAAACCATGAGTCAATGATCAGCGCTTGTAGTGGCGCATCTGGATCACCTTCCGGAGCAGGGATCGCTGACACAATGTTCTCTAGAACGTCATCAACACCGATGCCTGTCTTCGCAGAACAGCGGGTTGCTTCCATTGCATCGATACCAACGATTTCTTCAATTTCTTCCGCTACACGCTCAGGATCGGCTGCTGGTAGGTCAATCTTGTTCAAGATTGGCACAACCTCTAGATCCATTTCGATCGCGGTGTAACAGTTAGCCAGTGTTTGAGCTTCAACACCTTGACCCGCATCCACAACCAATAGCGCACCTTCACAAGCCGCTAGAGAACGTGATACTTCATATGCAAAGTCAACGTGCCCCGGAGTATCGATGAAGTTCAGCTGATACGTCTCACCGTCTTTAGCGGTGTAGTTTAGCGTCACACTCTGAGATTTGATGGTGATGCCACGCTCACGTTCAAGATCCATAGAATCCAGAACCTGTGCGGCCATTTCACGATCGGTTAACCCGCCACAAACTTGGATTAGACGGTCTGATAGGGTCGACTTACCATGGTCGATGTGGGCGATAATCGAAAAGTTACGAATGTGCTTCATAGATTTAGGGTGACTAACTCTTTACAAATAGGGACAGTAAGAAACGCCATCTACTGACGGCATTTCAATCAAGTTGGCAGATTCTACCGAATTTCGTTAACGGGCGCACGTAATTTAAAGTACATACCCAAATAACCTTTAGTGGAGGGGGACAGCACTTACTGGATTGGCTCTCCAAGTACCCGAACGAGGGTAACTTGGCGCTTGGATTCATCTTCTAAAGGACGAGAAACACGTTTTGCGATCCACATTCCACCAGCGGCAAACAATACCGATGCCAATATGATGATGCCTTCCCCGCCGGCTGTCAGCGGCGCTAATAGGAAGTGACCAAACATCGCACCGATAATCAAACCAAACAATGGCAGTAAATAAACCGCCATTGCTGATTTTATTAGGCTCGACTCAGGAAAACCAATCTCGACGACTTGACCTATTTTCACCGATTTATCCGTGCGCAGGTGCCAAGATAAACTCTTGTTACCAATGGCTTTAGTAACAACGCCCGTTCCACAGCTTTTCTGTGAAGAGCAACTACTGCAACTGGTCTGCTGTTCGCAACTTAAATCAATTTCGTATTGCTTGCCGCGACGATGCACGTCTGTCACGGTAGCCAACGCGGTCATCATTGTTATTTACTCTTTGTTACATTAAATGTGACAGATTGGGCTATACGCTGTGCTGTGGTCGGTGGAATGTCTCCTACAACAGAGATTTCATGTTGACCGCTCACAAAACTGTGTAGCGTTCTTCTGCCTTGGCGAACCAACTGCCCTTTTAACGAATGCTCATCTTTGTTTGCCACGTAAACAGAGAAGCTAAACAGACCATCAGAATACAGCTGGCTCTCCACCATTTGATTAGTAACGGCCATTCGATAGCGGTTGAGCTCGTTCGGCTCGAAACCCTCAGGGATCCAACCAACCTGCCAATTACTGGTCCCAATATCGCCTTTTGGCATGGTGAGAACAGCAGGTAATTGAACATCTTGCAGGCCACTCATTAACTCTGCGATTTTTGGATTTACCGTGTAAGAAATAGTGCGATATTGTTCAAGCATCTCACCATCGCGGTCCACAAGGTCGGCACGTAACGGCAATTTACTCTTCTCATCGATCCATAGTACGTATGAATAGCGCAGACCGTCTTTAGGAACAATACGCAGCACTTGTGTTGCCACACCAGCTTCACGAGCTCTACCCACTTTTACATAGTCGTAATACAAGTTTAGCTCATCGATATTGGTGTTGAGCATAGGCATAGTCGGAGCGACCATTTTACCTGACTCGATGGTGAACGGTTCTAAACCCGTTTCGATGTAACTTACTTCAGTTCCGCGACGAATCACTTCACGCACGGGGCCACTTAAGTAGACAAGGTGAGCATATTGATCGTCACCATGCGTGGCATGACGATACAGCAACGGCTCAATGCTGTTCTTTTTGATAAGGATATAAGAGAGTTCGTAACTTAAATTCTTACTCGCCTCGCTCATTTGATGCAATAAAGCCTCCGCTGGCTTATCACCAGCAAAGGCTTGAGAAGACATCATACTGAACAGAGCGCAAGCGCTGATCAGAAATTTTTTCATTCAATATCCGGATTCAGATTTGCATCTTGTTGAGATGCATCACTGTTAATTCGTAACTGCAATTCGTAGTCTCGCAGCATAGCATGAACACGCTTGCGCTGCTCTTGCATATTTGCCTCGCCTACAGAACGTTCTACAGACTCACGAGTCAAACTCACTGGTTCTGCGCTGCCAGCAAACGGAACCGTCTGCAATACAGGTAATTGATCTGTTTGCGGCGACATTGAATCGCTACCACCGTACTGCTGTACACCTAAAATAACAACAAGCGATACACATGCAGCAACAGCAACTTGACCAAACTGCGTCAACCAACCTGGCAACTGACGTTTTGCTTTTTGCGGTTCTGGTTGCGACTCTTTTGGCGTATCCGCAATTGAGATAACATTTGCACTGTGCGAATCAAACGCACGGTGTGCAGGTTCATCTTCTAACGCTAACGCCACGCTTTCAGCAATATTCCACTCAGGTTTTGCTGGCGCTTCACCTCGCATCACATCACCAATCAGGTGATAGTTCTGCCAAGCATCACGGCTCTCTTGGTCTTGCTCTAACTCTTGAATTAAAGCCTTATCGACCAATTCTCCATCCATGAGAGCTGAAAGTTTTTCTTTGTCAGCCATTATTTTCACCATAGTTATTACTTGTACTAGCGTTGCAAAAGAGGTCTGATTTTCTTTTCCACCGCCTCACGAGCACGGAAGATACGCGATCGTACCGTTCCTACCGGGCAATCCATCACTTCTGCAATTTCTTCATAACTCAAGCCATCGAGCTCTCGTAATGTCATTGCGGTTTTTAAATCTTCAGGTAAAGCTTCGATTGCACTGAACACCACCCGTTGCAATTCTTTGGACAACGTTAAGTTCTCAGGGTTCGATATTTCTTTAAGTGCACTACCTGTTTCGTAAAATTCAGCATCTTCAGCATCGACATCTGTCGCTGGAGGTCTACGCCCTTGAGCAACAATGTGATTTTTCGCAGTATTCACTGCAATGCGATACAGCCACGTATAAAACGCACTTTCCCCACGAAAGCTAGGGATAGCTCGGTAAGCTTTAATAAACGCTTCTTGTGCTACATCTGGTACATCGCCAGGATTACTAACGTATCTGGAAATAAGATTACATACCTTATTCTGGTACTTTGTTACCAACAGGTTGAATGCTTGCTTATCGCCATTCTGAACTCGCTCAATCAATACTTGATCGGTCAGCTGCTCGTTCATTCGAGCGGATACTCCTATTTGTTATGCCCCTACTCTTCTCAGATATGGGTACTAATTATGCAAAACGTAGTATTGACACCACTGCTTACTTGAGCACTATTGTGACCCTAACGTGAATGAGAAAGTTCCATGGTTTCTCAAGTTTTTTGTCATTGTTTTTTCACAATGTGATGTCTGTACCCAAATGACCACCGCTGCCTGACTTTAGTCTAAGTTTGACAAGCGAGCATCTTGGAGGGAAATGGGTATAATGAATGATCTCTGTCCCAGATTGTGCTGGGTCGGGCATGGAAAAGCAATGGCATTGACAAACTATTACTTTTCATTTGCATGGCTAATGGCTATCTGAACACCGCGTTACAAATTATAACTTAGGAAGCATGCTCATGCTCTGCATGAAAAAGAAGAGTGGCTCAGTCACCGCCGTAACACGGACGTCGATAGGTCTCCCAACTTAGCCCTTAGCGACAGATGTCGCGATAATGGAATGCACATGGTGTGCAAATAATACACAAGGTAACTTTGTTACCTTAGCTTGGGATTATAAAAGTTATATGAACACAAATCGTGAACATGAGTGTGATGTATTAGTGGTAGGGAGTGGCGCGGCAGGTTTGTCGTTGGCTTTGCGCGTTGCTAACCACTGTAAGGTGATGGTGCTGAGTAAAGGACCACGCAGCGAAGGGGCAACCTACTATGCTCAAGGCGGTATCGCTGCCGTATTTGATGAGTCAGACACCATTGATTCACACGTTGAAGACACGCAAATCGCCGGGGATGGTATTTGCGATGAGGAGACCGTAAGGTTCATTGCTGAGCATTCAAAAGAGTGTGTACAGTGGTTGATTGACGGTGGTGTCCCATTTGATCGTGAAGAAGATGACTCTGACGATGAACCTCGCTACCACTTAACTCGTGAAGGTGGTCATAGCCGTCGTCGTATTCTTCACGCGGCAGATGCGACAGGTATGGCGATGCAAACCTCCCTGCAAGATAACGCTCATAACCATCCAAACATTCATGTTCTCGAACGTCACAATGCTCTGGACTTAATCACCGAAGACAAAATTGGCGGTGATAAAAACAAAGTTATCGGTGCTTATATTTGGAACCGCAACGAAGAGCATGTCGAAACCGTGCGAGCCAAATTTGTGGTTCTCGCTACAGGTGGTGCTTCAAAGGTTTATCAATACACCTCTAACCCAGATGTGTCGTCTGGTGATGGTATTGCGATTGCTTGGCGTGCAGGGTGTCGTGTGGCGAATATGGAATTTAACCAGTTCCACCCTACGTGTTTATATCACCCAGAAGCACGTAACTTCTTGCTGACTGAAGCGTTGCGTGGCGAAGGTGCTTACCTGCGTCGTCCAGATGGCTCTCGCTTTATGCCGGATTTCGATGAACGTAAAGAGCTTGCTCCGCGTGACGTCGTGGCTCGTGCTATCGACTTCGAAATGAAGCGTTTAGGTGCCGACTGTATGTATCTCGACATCAGCCATAAGCCTGCTGACTTTATTACGAAACACTTCCCAACCATTTATTCACGTTTGATGGACTTGGGCATTGACATGACTAAAGAGCCAATCCCAATCGTACCTGCTGCACACTACACTTGTGGCGGTGTCATGGTGGATAGAAATGGCTGCACCGATCTGAAAAATTTGTATGCGATTGGTGAAGTTAGCTACACCGGGCTGCATGGTGCTAACCGCATGGCATCAAACTCACTTCTCGAATGCGTGGTTTATGCTTGGTCTGCGGCAAAAGATATTCTAAAACATCACACTAACGTTGAGCTACCTTCACAGGTGCCATGTTGGGATGAAAGCAAAGTAACCAATAGTGATGAAGAAGTGATCATTCAGCACAACTGGCACGAGCTTCGTCTGTTTATGTGGGACTACATGGGCATTGTGCGAACTGACAAGCGTTTAGAGCGCGCCTTACGCCGTATCCAACTGTTGCAACAAGAAACACACGAGTACTACAGCAATTTCCGAGTGTCGAACAACTTATTAGAACTGCGTAACCTTTTACAAGTAGCAGAGTTGATGGTTCGTTGTGCGATGCAGCGTAAAGAGAGTCGAGGTTTGCACTACACGCTTGACTATCCGAACCAACTGGAAAACAGCGGCCCAACGATTTTGGTTCCAGCTAAACAGCTTTAACTTTACCAAGTAAACTATTACATCAGCAGGGAGCATTAGCTCCCTGTTTCATTTCCCATTGGCGTAATACCAAAGATAGTTGACGATACTGCTCATCGTCACAGCTATCACGCCAAATCGTAACAACACGGCCAGATTGCAATTGGAATGTTATCTTGAATGGTGATGCCGATGTATCGACTCGCTGTAAATGACCCTTTTCGGACTCAATATCTTCCGAGCATTCGCCACACTCAAGGGCATCAAACCTAACCGAGCCATCGCAGTGCACATACCAATGCCCATGACTTGTAGGTTGAACAAGGCCTTGGCTTGAGAGAGCCTTAACAATCAGTAATAACAAATAAGTCGATAATACGAGCGGAATGCTAGAGAAGATAACAGCCCAAGTCATCAATAAGAAAAGTACAACATTGAGGACTCGGGCAGTCAGAGAGGGAGAAGCAGTAAAATTAACGAACTTTGCTGAGGTTATGGGCGACAATTTTATCAACCATTGCTGCATGACCTAAATTTTCGCTACGGCCATGCCCCATTACCCAAGTAAACAGATCAGGATCATCGCATTCAAGTAAAGAAACAAAGTCACGCTGCTCTTGTTCACTCAGAGTATCAAAGCACTCTTCAAAAAACGGCATAATTACTACGTCAAGCTCAAGCATGCCTCGACGACAAGCCCATTTAATACGCGCTTTTTCTTCCGGAGTGTACATTCACTATTCCTTCATAGATGTCTTGTTGTTAGTGCGGAGTGTAACAAGGGATGTGCTACGTCACTAGTGTGCGGGTCACAATACGATAGTGAAAGCAGACAAATGTTGATTCGTAAATCGCTCCCCTAGTATCTCAAGGTTATTTGGGTATAACATAGCGGAAAAATATCTTCAAAAGGCATTGTAATTATGGAATGGCAAACTCGTTTTTCAGCATTACCTCTCTCAACTCAAGACGCGCTTCCAGAGTTATCTATCTCACTGCTGGATAACTTCGGCATGATCACCATGATCGGTGATGATAAAAAATCATACTTACAAGGTCAGGTTACCTGCGATGTTGTTTCTTTAGAACAAGACCAATCAACACTGGGCGCACATTGTGATGCAAAAGGCAAAGTGTGGAGCGTGTTCCGCCTTTTCCATCATCATGATGGCTACGGCATGATCCAACCAAAATCGGCGATTGACGTAGAACTTAATGAAATAAAGAAATACGCCATTTTCTCTAAAGTAACGATTGAAGCTTCTGATGACGTTATCTTAGGTGTTGCTGGCGTCAAAGCCGACGAATTCATTTCAACAATGAGCAAGACAACTGGCAGCGTTCGCGCAGTTGACGGTGGCACAGCAGTGCAAGTTGCACAAGATCGCTGGTTACTGATATTAAGTGCGCCAGAAGCACAGCAAATCGTTGAAACTACCGACGCTGTCTTTACGACAAATGAGCTTTGGAATCGTTTCGATATTGAGGCAGGTTTACCATTTGTCTCTGCATCCGCGCAGAATGCTCACATTCCACAAGCACTCAACGTGCAAGCTTTAGGAGGCATAAGCTTCACAAAGGGCTGCTACACGGGACAAGAAACGGTAGCACGAGCGAAGTATCGCGGTACCAATAAACGTGCGATGTATATCGTAAAAGGTGCAACTTCTGCTCCATTCAGTGACGAACCAATTGAGCTCGAACGCAGCGTAGGTGAAAACTGGCGTTCAGTAGGTGCTTTATTAAATCACTACCAGTTCAGTGACAATCACGCGATTGGCCTGATCGTACTGCCTAATAATCTCGATGAAGACACTCGTCTTCGTTTAGTTGCGCAACCAGAATGTGAATGGACAATCGAATCACTGCCTTACAGTCTTGATGATGAGTAATACAATCAATACTCCTTTGATGCAATTTCTCACAGACCAACACATTCCGTTTCGTCTGTTACCGCATCAAAGACCATCAACCACCATTGAGGATGCCGCGCACCAACGCGGCATTCGCCCTTCTCAAATGGTGAAAGCAATCTTGCTACGAGACATGGGTAATCAATATGCACTCGCCTGTGCACCAGGTGATCGTAGCGTTGATCCCAAAAAAGTGCGCTCGTTACTGAAATGTCGCCGGATGACTTGTGTTGATCAAGCCGATGTTGAGTCCATCACTGGTTACAAAGTTGGTACTGTCACTCCTCTGTTACTCAAACGTCATATGCCAATCGTGTTCGACCCCAGCTTACTAGAAGAACAGGAAGTCACGATCAGCAGTGGCGATCGAATGGCTGGGCTGGCGCTTTCTATTCAAGATCTTATCCAATTGTGCCAGCCGACCGTAGCTGAGATCTGTCGTTAATCGTCTAAAAACAATGTAATGACACGTAGTGTTTCTATCACTGCGTGATCTCGCTCATATCTACAAAAATAGACATGAGAATTTTTAATCACATATAAAACATAAATAGTCACAAAGATAAAACTCGTATATGCTGAATTTGTTGGTTAAGTTTCAAACAAGCACTTAACCAATATAAAGTGAGTCAGCTAGCTGAGTGACAGCATTCATGCAGTTAGTTATCCACTTTTGTGTAATGCATCTGTGACTATTCGCCCGCTGAAGCGGGCTTTTTTTTACGTGGAACTTTTTCTCTTTCATTTCCTCTAATCGTTAGAACGTAAAGTGTGTTACGCGAAGCACGACCTTAATAGAAACAACTAGCAAACAACCGTTTTCGTTCTATTCTTAATTCTGTAACAAAACTATTGCTTAATGCGTCACGTAAAAAGGAGTGTATTGGCGTAAGGGTTCCTTTAGAGAGGTTATTTTTGGGGTAATCCTCACGCTATTTAAGAGATGACACTGTCAAATTGTCTAAGACAACACAATTCTCTGACGCAACACCCTACATCTGTATTTAATACTATTGCTGTCACAATAATTTTCGCGTCCAGAACGTAGAATACCTAGGCTAGGTTAGATAAAAGGAAAGTAAATATGAGACTGTTTAAGCGCTATACACCAAGTATGATTGCTAAACATATAAGTCGTCTTTTTAAAGGAAGAATTTATATTTACGGGGTCGGTAGATTCGAGTTTGATAACGGTAAGTTAATACTGCCGGAGAAAGCAGAGCAACGCCATTTCCGAGCGGTCAAAGAGATCAATCAAGAAATAATGAAACTCCGATGCGCATATGCTTAGCAAAATGTTGATAAAACAAAGGCTGGATTAACCAGCCTTTTGTGTATTTGAAGTTCGCTTTGCACTTACTGACGCGCGAGATCCGGCAAGTGTCCCTTTAAACCAAGCGCGCGCTTCATGATCTCATCTTTCGCTCCCGGCAGTTGCCCCGCTAAACTCAAGCCAATGCCACGAACAAGCTTCTTAGCAGGGTTCTCGCCAGAGAACAAATCTCGAAACCCTTGCATAGTAGCGATCATCTTTGCCGCTTCCGCTTTTCGCCAACGCTCGTAGCTTCTTAGGTTGCGTTTACTGCCGATATCTTGTCCCTGCTTCCAAAGTGCTAATACTTCTTGAGCAAGACTGGCGGCATCTAATAAACCTAAATTCACACCCTGCCCCGCTAATGGGTGAATGGTATGGGCCGCATCACCAACCAGCGCGACTCGCTCGACAACAAAATCTCGCGCATAGCGCATTTTCAAAGGAAACGCAGCACGCTCTCCCACTACTTCACATAGACCAAGTCGAGCATCAAACTCACTCGTCAACGCTTTATTGAAATCATGTTCACTCATCGCCACTAACTGCTCTGCTCGATTTGGCTCCGTGGACCAAACAATAGAGCACATATCTGGTTGCGACATTGGCAAAAATGCCAACGGTCCGTGAGGAGTAAATATCTGGCGCGCAATGCTGTTGTGTGGCATAGCAGTTTTGACATTCGCGACCAAAGCATGATGACCATAGTCCCAATGCGTTAATGGAATATCCATTTGATGGCGAAGCCACGAATTCGCCCCATCGGCTCCGACCACTAATTTAGCGGTCATGGCTTGGCCATTATCGAGCGTCAGCCAGCTTTCTTGCTCACCGACCGCGAGAGTCGCGCAACGTGCAGGCATAAACATAGTGACGTTATCGAGCTTTTGGACTTGTTCAAGCAGCGCAAGTTGAATCACACGATTCTCAACAATATGCCCTAAATCAGGTTGTGCCATACTTTGTGCATTAAATTCAATGCTGGCAAAGCTATCTTGTTCCCATACTTCCATGCCATGGTAAGGTGAAGCTCGGCGCTGTTCTATGCCCTGCCAAGCACCAAGTTTACGCAAAATCGTCTCACTAGAGCGGCTCAGCGCAGACACACGAACATCGGGTAATTCTTTCAACGAATCATCTGGCACTTTACCTTCAATAACGGCGACACGCAGATCACTGTCTTTGAACGCGGCAGCAAGTGCCAACCCAACCATCCCTCCGCCGATGATGGCGATATCTACACTTTGCATCATTGCTTTTTATTACCTAATTCAGTGCGGCCGTTCATCGTTTTACCAAGCCAAGTGTATGGCATAGTAGCGGCTGCTTAAAAATAGAAAGGTTATCCATCGCTGCTAAGGCAGTATTTCGGCCAATTCGCATCGCGGGTAAATCATTTGAAAAAACATGCACTAAGGCACTGGTTAGCCAAATAGTTTCGCTTCGATCTGCTTCTCTACGTTGACTAAAGCGCATCAGGCCTTGATAAAGACCCACATCCTCACTTTGCTGCACAATTTCTTCTGCTAGTGAGACTACATCGCGAATACCGAGATTAAAGCCTTGTCCAGCTATCGGGTGCAGCGTTTGCGCCGCATTTCCAACAATCGCAAAGCGATGTGAAATATTTTGCTTTCGATGGCGAAGAAGCAATGGGTAACTTGCACGGCGCCCCACTTTTTTCATCGCGCCTAAACGCCAACCAAAATCGTTCTGTAAACGCTGGAGAAATGCTTGATCAGATAACTCAAGAACGGCTTGGGCTTCTTCAGGGTGCAAACACCAAACTAAGGACATTCGATTGTCACTCATTGGCAATAAAGCAACTGGGCCATTCTCAGTAAAACGTTCAAAGGCTCTACCTTGATGAGGTTCTTGAGTCACAATATTGGCAATGACAGCCGCTTGTTCAAAATCTTGCTCAGAAAGTTCTAGACCAATTTTCTGACAACAGGTCGAAACAGCACCATCTGCAGCCACCAGCAGTTTTGCTTCAAGTTGCTCACCACTTTTCAACGTCACATGGGTACAGTTTTGCTCGCGCTCGATATCGGTAACGGAGTCAGGACAAAACAGCGTAATTGACTCGCTACTGTCTAATAATTCTTGATATACACGCCCAACATCGGCTAATTCTACAACATACCCTAGAGCTTCAACCCCAACCTCTTGCTTGGTAATCTCCGTCATCCCAGCATGAGAACGGTCAGAAACGTGGATATGTTCAATGGGTGTGACAAACGGTTCTACTGACGTCCAGAGCTGTAGTTGACGCAACAGATTGACAGTACCGTAAGACAATGCGATTGAGCGAGAGTCAAAACCAGGGTGCATATCTGATTGTGCTTTAAAAGGCTCAACGACGGCAATGCGGAGCTTTCCCTGAGACAAATGGTCAATCGCCAATGCTAACGTTGTACCAGCCATGGCACCACCAGCAATGACTACATCATATTGCTTCATACTAACCTCTGGACGGTCTACGATTAGTGAATAGTAGGTTTTTTGTCGCTGCTTTCAGGACGAACACCAAATTCAGCATGAATCGTTAGTACGCAAGCTTTGATGTGCTCAATCACTTGCTCTAGCAATTGCGCTTGTTCACCAAGATCGTCATCTTCATCAATGCCTAATTTGGCAATCTCTTCTAGATCAGCCAGTGCTTCTTTAGCGTCATCAGATGCTTTGTTAAGCGCAACGCCTGCTAGACCTAGCCCAGAAATAAAGTGGTTTACAAAGTCGGACACACTGTCGGCTAATGCGAATAAGCCTTCTTCGCCCGGCTCATCTGGCAATAGTAAAGACAGCTCCATTGATGTGCCAGTAAGCTCATTAACAGTAACGTTGAATATGCTCTGAGCAAAAGTGAGTGCTGTCGAGGGCCACCCCATCCCATCATTGGTGTAGTCAAAAAGAATCGGCTGCCAAGTTTGATCATTGATCGCCAATCCACCACTTAACATGCCAACAAATAAGCCATGTAACTCCGCCGGTGTCACAGCCAGGCTTGCCGATTGCAGTTCAGCAGCAATAGATTGGTATTCAGGAAGGGTGATTTCACTCATAACTTGGCTCATTCTTGCGTAATAATGTATTGGTATATCCTACCATCAAGGTTAGTGGTCTGAAACGGCTATCAAATTCAATTTTGGACAGCATTTGTTCAATTTGCCCAATTCCTGTGTGATCTCGTCATCATTTCTCTTTCTGTGATGGGAAATGCTTGAATCTTAATAGCGGTTTTCCTATAGTTTGCTCCTCGGTAGTTGTATGAAGCAACACCTTAGATAGCGCGAATATAGAGTTTATTCATCATGAGCAATCAAGCGATCGACGTTGAAATATTAGGCAAACTTACACGTGTGAATTGTCCGACAGGACAAGAAGAGTCTCTTGTTGCAGCGGCAAAAGATCTTGATCGCCGATTGAAAGAAATGAGCGAACGTACTAAGGTAACCAATGAAATCCAACTGCTGACCTTTGCTGCATTGAATATTTGCTATGAGTTGCACACCAAGTCATACGAATCCAATGGTCAACAGCAAGAAATTACTGAGCGAATGGAAAAGCTCACCGCGTCTTTAGAGAACGCACTAAGCAAAGTTACGCAAGGACAGCAGTAAATACAAAATTTACCCTGGGGTGTGCGTCAGCAGGATTTAAGTCCCTGAGCCGATAAGCAATACCTAAGGGTTAGTATTTGGTAACTATTGAGCAAGCTCGGCATGCACCGAGAAGCCTACGGTTGTCATTGCTGATCCGCCTTGAACCAGCTGGTTCAAGGGCCACAATCCTCAACGGCACCCTGGGGTATTCTCTCTATGTCAGACCTCTCTCGACAAGACTTCCGCAAACTGATTCGTGAAAAGCGCAACGCTCTGTGCAGTGATACGCAATACCAAGCGGGAATCGACCTTATTACTCAATTTTCCCAACTTCCTGAAATCGATCAGGCGCAACATATTGCCATCTACCTTTCTGCAGACGGTGAGCTTGATACTAAACCGCTCATTGAATGGTTATGGCAACAGGGAAAATCGGTTTATCTGCCCGTCATCCATCCCTTTTCTAAAGGTCAGTTACTGTTTCTTCAGTATGTAAATGATGAACAGCTCGTCTACAACAAGTACGGCATCTTAGAGCCCAAGCTCGATATCAGACACCTCAAACCCGTTCGCCAGCTTGATTTAATCTGCACGCCTTTAGTTGGGTTCGACAGCATCGGACACCGCTTAGGCATGGGCGGGGGGTACTACGATCGTACTCTGTCACGTTGGTTTATAACTGGAGAGGGTGCTAAACCTGTCGGTATCGCTCATGACTGCCAACATGTAGAACGCTTACCAATTGAAAGCTGGGACATTCCATTGCCTAAGATCGTGACCCCAAGCCAAATATGGCAATGGGAAAGTGACAAGTAAGCCGCTATAATCACGCCCGCAAACGTTAACGAACATCTATTCAGGAGATTGGCATGACTCAAGATGAAATGAAAAAAGCGGCTGGTTGGGCAGCACTAAAATATGTTGAGAAAGGCAGCATTGTCGGTGTTGGTACTGGCTCTACCGTGAATCACTTCATCGATGCACTAGGCACTATCAAAGATGATATTAAAGGTGCAGTGTCTAGCTCTGTCGCTTCAACTGAGCGCCTTAAAGAGCTTGGTATTGAAGTATACGAGTGTAACGATGTAATGAAGCTGGATGTGTATGTTGATGGCGCAGATGAGATCAACCCAGCACGTGAAATGATCAAAGGCGGCGGCGCGGCTCTGACTCGTGAGAAAATTGTCGCAGCAATCTCTGATAAGTTCGTATGTATCGTTGACGGCACTAAAGCAGTTGACGTACTTGGCCAGTTCCCATTGCCTGTTGAAGTAATCCCAATGGCACGCTCTTACGTGGCTCGTGAATTGGTAAAACTAGGTGGTGATCCAGCTTACCGTGAAGGCGTTGTGACTGACAACGGCAACGTGATTCTGGATGTGCACAATATGCAAATTACCAACCCGAAAGAAATGGAAGACAAAATAAACGGCATCGCTGGTGTGGTGACTGTGGGTCTTTTCGCTCATCGTGGTGCAGACGTAGTGATCACTGGCACACCAGAAGGTGCAAAAATTGAAGAGTAAATAACAGCCTAAAATGAACCTATCTGGTTCACTTTTCTGTTATTTCATTACATACGGTGCTGCAAGGCACCGTTTTTTATTCCTTTCTATAAGAAAATTATCTCTTATTCCGTAATTTTCTTACCCAAAGCAATTTTTTTTTGTTACTTTATTGAACAGAAGACGCACAGGGAAACGTTTGTCTTCCTACAAAACTGTTAATTATCCCCTTTTTAATAGTTTTGCCCAATGTGCGCCACATTAGCCCACCTTTCCATTTTAAGGACGAGAAAAAATGGCCAAAGTTTCACTGGAAAAAGAAAAGATTAAGATCCTCTTGTTAGAGGGACTCCACCCTTCTTCAGTTGAAGTTCTTCAAGCAGCTGGTTATACCAACATTGAATACCATAAAGGTTCCCTTCCGGAAGAAGAACTAATTGAAGCGGTAAAAGACGTGCACTTCATTGGTATCCGCTCCCGTACGAACCTATCCGAAGAGGTAATCAATGCGGCGAACAAGCTGGTTGCAATTGGCTGTTTTTGTATTGGCACTAACCAAGTAAACCTAGACGCAGCAGCAAAACGCGGTATTCCTGTCTTTAATGCACCATTCTCTAACACTCGAAGCGTGGCAGAGCTTGTACTTGGGCAAATCCTTTTACTAGTGCGTGGTATTCCTGAAAAGAATGCTCTTGCACATCGCGGTATTTGGAAGAAAAGTGCAGACAACTCTTACGAAGCTCGTGGTAAGTGCCTTGGCATTATCGGATACGGTCACATTGGTACGCAGCTTGGTATTATTGCCGAAAACTTAGGTATGCGCGTTTACTACTACGATATTGAGAACAAACTGTCCCTTGGTAATGCGACGCAAGTACATACCATGAGTGAACTATTGAACAAATGTGATGTGATTTCTTTGCACGTTCCCGAAACACCGGAAACGAAAAACATGATGGGTGAAGCTGAATTTGCTCGAATGAAACCAGGTTCCATCTTTATCAACGCGGCACGTGGCACCGTTGTGGATATTCCTGCACTTTGCCATAGCTTAGAAGCTGGTCACCTTGCCGGCGCTGCAATTGATGTATTCCCAACTGAACCAAAAACAAATGCTGACCCGTTCGAGTCTCCTTTACAAAAATTCGATAACGTCATTCTCACTCCACACGTTGGTGGTTCAACGCAAGAAGCACAAGAGAATATCGGCTTAGAAGTGGCGGGCAAACTGGCTAAGTACTCTGATAACGGCTCGACACTTTCAAGCGTAAACTTCCCTGAAGTGTCATTGCCAGAACACAGTGGTGAGTGCTCTCGTCTGCTTCATATCCATAAGAACCGTCCTGGTATTCTAACTCAGATCAACACCATCTTTGCTGAAGAAGGCATTAACATTGCCGCGCAGTACCTACAAACAGCCGCTGAAATAGGCTACGTAGTGATCGACGTTGAAACTGAACGAGCAGAAGAAGCTCTAACAAAGCTCAAAAACATTGAAGGCACAATCCGTGCTCGTATCCTGCATTAAACTGTGAAATAGAAATGACAAAGGCAGGGGTTGTAACTCCCTGCCTTTTGCTTTTTACTGTTTGCTAAGCCTTACTTTAGCTTATAAATGACATCGACTTGATCGCGAATGATCATGGTTGAATCTTGGTAGCTATTCGCTCCTTCTTTACTATCCATCGCCATTGAACGCATTAACACAGGCTGAACGTGCATCTGTCTGTAATTGATCTGCCATACATCGCCCAACTTTTTCTCAAAACCAGTCGCTAATGACCCTGCTTTTTCTCTTGCGTCCTTAATCGCAGCCATTCGTGCCTTTTGCTGATATTCGGCTTGGTTGCTTACTTTAAGTTGAATATTATCAACCTGATTAATTCCCGCTTCTAACGCCATATCTAGGTATTGGTTAAGGTTTTTCAGATCCGTCACCGTGACATCAATACTGCGAGATGCTCGATACCCAACAAGTTCTGCTTTCCCTGATTTAGGGTAATGGTACTGAGGAGCAAGGTATAAATTCGAGCTAGTAATATTGTCTTTTGACAAGCCGGCATCCGATAAGCTTTTTAGAAACTCTTCAACGGTTTTATCTACGGACAATTTCGCTTGTTCGGCCGTCATTGTCGTATCGACTACTTTTACAGAAAACGTAGCCATGTCAGGTGTGGCCGTCACTTCGCCATACCCCGTTGTCGTAACATGAGCAAACTCTGGCGTATTCGCCAAAACTGAAGCACTGGTAAGGCTGAGTGCTGAAGCCAGCAAAAATGAATACAATTTCATTCAATAAATCCATCCATACAAAATTAAGTACTTAATCTCAGATTCCAACATCACTATCATGGCTGAGAAAGCGTGTGGTTTCATAATAGAAACTTCCGCCGATTATCCAAGCACCCATAGTGACTTCTAACACAACTTTGACTATGTAACATTGGCGTAATTTTTAAACAAAACACACTTAAGTGAACGATATGCAGCTCTGACGAACTTATTGAGGTAGATGCTGCTGCGCATACCCCACTATCGCATGTGAGATTTCTTGTAGTACCCCAGTTTCTAACTGCCAGTGGTGCCAATAAATCCGATGGGACATTAAAAAACCTGGAGTCACATCAACCAACACACCTCTGTCTAATTCGTCGGTAATTTGCAAGCGGGGGATCAAGCAATAAGCTACACCAGCTAACGCCACTTTTAGAAACGCTTCAGAACTACTGATGTTGTGATGAATAACGCTGTCAGGATTGACGTTAAAATGCTCGGTAAGAAATGTTTTATGTAGATCATCATATTGGTCATATGAAACGGCCGGTGCTTTTGCCAATGTCTGATTATTTACGCCTTTAGAAAAATAACGCTGATAGAACTCTGGGCTCGCGACACAAACATAATCGATGCGACCTAAATAGTCTGCTCTGCATCCGGGGATTGGCTGGGACTCCAAGCTGATCGCTCCTGTCACTTCGCCACTTTTGAGTTTTTCAATAGAGCGGTATTCACCATAGATAGTCAGTTTTAGTTCAACTTGACGCTGCTTCATAACATTTTGCAGCGCTGGCAGTAGCCATGTTGCAAGGCTATCTGCATTAGTCGCTAAAGAGAGTTGCACAGGTCGCGTACTGGTATCATTTTTTAGTTCGGGGAGAATTTCATGCTCTAGCAAGCGTACTCGCCGATAAAGACCCAACAATTTTTTACCAATTAGCGTTGGCTTAGGTGGCTGGCTTCGAATTAAAACAGGCTGCGCGAGAAACTTCTCTAACTGCTTGATACGTTGAGAAATGGCGGATTGAGAAACAAATAAATGCTCGGCAGCACGCTCAAAGCTACCCTGATAAACTATAGCATCTAATGCCTCAATCCATTTGTAATCTAACCCTCGCATACCTTTCCTCTCACTCCTGATCAAACGCCTCCCGTTAAATTAGTCTATCTAATGTAAGATTAAAATCATTAATTATACTTATTTAGATAAACGCTTTATCTTTCCCCTTTCTGTAAATGTATTTGTTATTTTGAAGTGAGGTGAAGTGTGAGCTTGTGGGTTCTATTGCAAGGTTTTGGTTTAGGAGCATCAATGATCATTCCGATCGGCGCGCAAAATGCGTATGTTTTGAATCAAGGCATAAAGCGTAACCACCACCTAACAACCGCCACTATTTGTAGCGTGCTAGATATGATTTTCATCTCTCTAGGTATCTTTGGTGGTGGTGCAATTCTGTCTCAAAATGAAATCTTACTGACGTCGGTGACACTTGGTGGTATTGCTTTCTTGAGCTTCTATGGACTGCTCTCGCTAAAAAGTGCTTTTAAGCCAGAGAGTGAATCGGAATCAAAAGGGGAGATCGTAGCTCGAGGTCGTCGAACGGTTATTCTAGGTGCGTTAGCTGTCACTGTGCTTAATCCGCACTTATATTTAGATACAGTCGTTATTCTAGGTTCGATCGGTGGACAATTTGAAGGCCATGATCGCATTGCTTTTGCACTAGGTACGATTATGGCTTCCTTTGTTTGGTTCTACACTTTATCGATAGGAGCAGCCAAACTAGGTCCAACACTCTCTCAACCAAAAGTGAAAAAAACCATCGACATTGCAATCGCAATGATGATGTTCACAATAGCGTATATCTTAGCGAGTGAGCTTATTGATAAGTATTGGTAATCACCAGGTAGTAAGGCAGCAAAGACATGGAGTCACTAAAACATATTTATAACAACAATAGAGAGCGATTCAACGCGCTCTCTATTCCTTTTCGGGAATGGCAGCACGAAGCCATCTTAGACTTTGAGACAGATATACGCATTGCGAGAGAGCTTGGTTGGACGGGTACGCATACCAAAAGCCTCTTTTTAACACTCAAAGGACAAGGTTACGCGGTTTATCTGACAGATAAGGACTCGCGCCTCGATGCCAAGCAGATTAAAGCGATTACAGGTAAACGTCCCTCTATTTGTAATGATGATGAAATGGTCGAAGTGTTAGGTTGCGTACCCGGCGCGGTTTGCCCAATAGGCTTACCGGAATACATCACTATCATTGTTGATACCAATCTCTATCAACATCAAGAGTTGCTCTATACGCCTGGCTTACCTGAGTTCACATTTGGATTTGCAGGTAAACATCTAAAACGCCTCTTGCTTGCTGGTCATCACACCCTTTACGAAATATAAAAAAGCGAGGCCTATTGGCCTCGCTTTTGAATATCGACTGCTTTTGATTAAGCGTCGACTTTGTTCAGGTGAACATCCATTTGTGGGAATGGAATCTCGATACCATTTTCATCCAATGCTTCTTTAATACCTTGCATTGCATCAAAGTATACGCCCCAGTAATCTGCAGTTTTCACCCATGGACGAACCACAAAGTTAACTGAAGAGTCTGCTAACGTAAGTACACCAATTGTGATATCTGGGTCTTTCAAGATACGTGGATCTTTCTCTAGCGTCTCACGAATCACTTTCTTCGTTAGTTTAAGGTCTGCTTTGTATGAAACACCAATCACTAGGTCGACACGTCGTGTCGCATGGCGAGAGTAGTTAGTAATGGCACCGCCGATAACTGAAGAGTTAGGCACAACAACCATTTTGTTGTCTGGTGTTTTTAGAACGGTTTGGAAGATTTGAATTGCTTCAACACTACCCGCTACACCACCGATTTCTACGTAGTCGCCTGATTTGAATGGACGGAACGCAACAATAAGTACGCCTGCTGCAAAGTTTGATAGTGAACCTTGTAGTGCAAGACCAACAGCAAGACCTGCCGCACCAATCACAGCAACAACAGAAGCGGTTTGAACTCCTAATCGACCAAGAGCCGCGATTAGCACGATTACAAATAGCAAGTAACGAACAAGACCGTGAATAAATTCAACGACGGCCTTATCCATGTTTTTCTTTTCTAGTACTTTAGAAACACTACCAGCGACTGCCTTAACGATAAGATTACCGATAAACAGAATAAGCACCGCAGAGATAATGTTCACACCGTACTGAACCAGTAGATCTGAATTGTTTGTCAGCCAAGTTTCAGCCTGAGTTAGACCATCCGTTAAAGTGGTATCGATACCCACCGATTCACCTGCCATAATTCTTATCCTCAAAAATAAAGAGATATAAATCCAATTGCCGTTAATTTATGAACCTTGTTTTTTAAAGGCTCTTTTCTAAAACAACATCCCTATTGCTCCACTGAACAGTGTCAGATTTTTGGCACAATATCCCAACTCTGACTTTTTTCAAAGTCAGAGTTTCGCAAAGATATGCAAAACAAGACTTTATCAGAGCTTTCTGACACTGACTTGTTACAGGTTACGCAATGCACTCTGATTTCGCCACTCTTAAGACTGATATTCCCATGTTTTCTTTAAAAAAAACGTTAAAGGTGAGATATCTCACTAGCAAATACAACCTAACGCATAAAAATATCGGGAGAAAGCAGAGGGGAAGAAAATGATAGATATAAAAAAAACCCGCTCAAAGAGCGGGTTTTTAAGTAACTTAATCAGTAACGATTATAGTACGTCAACTGCGTTAAGGTCAGCAAATGCTTGCTCTAGACGAGTAACCATTGAAGCTTGGCCTGCACGTAGCCATACGCGTGGATCGTAGTACTTCTTGTTTGGTGCATCTTCACCAGTTGGGTTACCGATCTGACCTTGTAGGTAATCGTGGTTTTCAGCTTCGAACTTACGGATACCATCCCAAGTAGCCCACTGTGTATCAGTATCGATGTTCATTTTGATTACACCGTAGCCGATAGATTCACGGATTTCTTCTAGAGAAGAACCTGAACCACCGTGGAATACGAAGTTTAGAGAGTTCGCTGGAAGACCGAATTTCTCAGAAACGTGCGCTTGAGAATCACGTAGGATAGTTGGAGTTAGTACAACGTTACCTGGCTTGTATACGCCGTGTACGTTACCGAAAGATGCTGCGATAGTGAAACGGTGGCTGATTGCGCTTAGTTTCTCGTATGCGTATGCAACGTCTTCTGGAGAAGTGTATAGCTCAGACGCATCCATATCAGAGTTGTCAACGCCGTCTTCTTCACCACCAGTACAACCTAGTTCGATTTCTAGAGTCATGTTCATTTTAGCCATGCGCTCTAGGTACTTAGCAGAAATTTCGATGTTCTCTTCTAGAGACTCTTCAGAAAGGTCGATCATGTGAGAAGAGAATAGTGGCTTACCAGTTTGCGCGAAGTACTCTTCACCAGCGTCTAGTAGACCGTCGATCCAAGGAAGTAGTTTCTTAGCTGCGTGGTCAGTGTGTAGGATTACTGGAACACCGTAAGCTTCAGCTACAGCGTGAACGTATTTCGCACCAGCAACAGCACCTAGGATTTGAGCTTCTTGACCTTCAAGTTTTAGACCTTTACCAGCAAAGAAAGCAGCGCCACCGTTAGAGAACTGAACGATAACTGGAGCTTTAACTTTTGCAGCTGCTTCAAGTACTGCGTTTACAGAGTCAGTACCCACACAGTTTACTGCTGGAAGTGCAAAGCTGTTTTCTTTTGCAACTTCAAATACTTTCTGAACGTCATCGCCAGAGATAACACCTGGTTTTACGAAGTCGAAGATCTTAGACATGGATGTAATCCTATTTATCTGTCGTTTTTAAACAAAACTTGTTAAGTTGAAAATCTTGCAAACGTTTGCTCACAACTGAGGCTATTCTAGCAGAGTTCCTCACACGTTGCAGCAAACAAGAAAGCGGGAGAATCACTCCCCCGCTTTGCTTTAATTACTTAGCGCGTGCTTCTAGCATTTCTACTGCTGGAAGAACTTTACCTTCTACGAACTCAAGGAAAGCGCCGCCGCCAGTAGAGATGTAAGATACATCCGCTTTGATACCGAACTTGTCGATAGCCGCTAGCGTGTCACCACCGCCTGCAACAGAGAAGCCTTCAGAAGCTGCGATAGCTTCAGAGATACCTTTAGTACCTGCTTCGAAGTTCTTGAATTCGAATACGCCTACTGGACCGTTCCATAGGATAGTCTTAGCGTTTTTAAGGATTTCAGCTAGTTCAGCAGTTGAATCTGGACCAAGGTCGAAGATCATGTCGTCGTCTTGTACTTCAGAAACGTGCTTGATTTCAGCTTCTGCGTTCTCGTCAAATGCTTTCGCACATGCAACGTCAGTTGCTACTGGAATTGCACACTCGTCCATTAGCTTCTTAGCTGTTTCAACTAGGTCTGCTTCGTATAGAGACTTACCAACGTTGTGGCCAGCAGCTGCGATGAATGTGTTAGCAATACCACCACCAACAACGAGTTGGTCAGCGATTTTAGATAGAGACTCAAGAACAGTTAGCTTAGTAGAAACTTTTGAACCACCTACGATAGCAACCATTGGACGAGCTGGCTTGTCCATTGCTTTGCCTAGCGCTTCTAGTTCGTTTGCTAGTAGAGGACCAGCACATGCTACGTCTGCGTGCATGCCAACGCCGTGAGTAGATGCTTGAGCACGGTGAGCCGTACCGAATGCGTCCATTACGAATACGTCACATAGTGCTGCATATTTCTTAGATAGCTCTTCGTCGTTTTTCTTTTCGCCTTTGTTGAAGCGAACGTTTTCAAGAACAACAAGTTCACCCGCATTTAGCTCTAGGCCATCTAGGTAGTCTTTTGCTAGCTTCACTTCGCAATCTAGTGCGTCGTTTAGGTAGTTAACAACTGGTTGTAGAGAGAACTCTTCAGCGTATTCACCTTCAGTTGGGCGACCTAGGTGAGACGTAACCATTACTTTAGCGCCTGCTTCTAGGCAGTGCTTAATAGTTGGAAGAGATGCGATGATACGTGCATCCGAAGTTACTTTACCGTCTTTTACTGGCACGTTTAGGTCAGCACGGATAAATACACGTTTACCTGCAAGATCC
This sequence comes from Vibrio sp. 1978, assembly GCF_033344345.1. Classification (NCBI taxonomy): domain Bacteria; kingdom Pseudomonadati; phylum Pseudomonadota; class Gammaproteobacteria; order Vibrionales; family Vibrionaceae; genus Vibrio; species Vibrio sp. 1978. The sequence goes on along the minus strand of NZ_JAWPOP010000002.1, from coordinate 26,779 downwards.
AGGTCAGTCATCTTGATTACAGACATGATGTGTCCTCTCAAATATTTAATAATTAAAGTTTTTGAAAACTCGGCAACCCTGCCAAGCCTGTTAATTCTTCAAACTGGTTATAGATATGGAGATATTATGGATTTATTTCAAGGCTTGAAATAAAAATTCTCCATCACTTCTTCGTCATTACTGTTCCACTTGCGAAGAAGCTTGCATTGCTAAGGCAGTATCCAGCATCCGGTTAGCAAAGCCCCATTCGTTGTCGCACCAAACGAGCATTTTTACGAGTTGCCCGTTACTCACTCTAGTCTGGCTTCCATCCACAATCGCACTATGGGGGTCGTGGTTAAAGTCGATGGAAACGAGTGGCGATTCAGTATAGTCAACAATGTTACGTAATGTACACTGAGATGCGTTAACAATGGTTTGATTTACGTCATTAACTTTCACATTTGTACTAATTGTGACACTTAAATCCATTGCAGTGACGTTAACCGTTGGAACACGAACAGAAATTGCTTCGAATTTGTTGGAAAATTTCGGGAAGATTCTTTCAATCCCCTTATGCAACTTAGTGTCCACCGGAATAATAGATTGGCTTGCAGCGCGGGTACGGCGTAAGTCGTTATGATACGCATCAATTACTTGTTGATCGTTCATGGACGAATGAATTGTGGTAATGGTGCCAGACTCTATGCCGAAGGCTTCGTCTAATACTTTAATGATGGGAACGATACAGTTGGTGGTGCAAGAGCCATTGGAGACAACACGGTGCTCGTCTTTCAGAGTTTCGTGGTTCACGCCATAGATAATCGTATTATCTAGGTCGTTTGCGCCCGGGTGCGAAAACAGTACTTTCTTAGCGCCAGCTTCTATATGCGCTTGCCCATCGGCTTGCGAACCAAATACGCCAGTGCAATCCAAGACGATATCAACTTCTAAATCACGCCAAGGAAGTAATTCGATTTCGGAGAGGTGGAGAATGCGAATGGAATCATATTCACCGCTGTCATGATGAACATGCAAATGTTCTTGGTCATGGGAAATTTTTTTACCAAAGCGACCATGACTGGTGTCATATTGCAGTAGGTGTGCCATCGCCTCTGGCTGAGCTAGTTCGTTAACCACCACAACCTTGATCTGCTGGTGTTTTCCACTTTCATACACCGCTCGCAGAACATTACGACCTATACGTCCAAATCCATTGATCGCAACCTTTAGCATTTATCCTTCGCCCTACCAAAAATTTCGTGTCACAGATACTACCTGATCAGGCTGACAAACGCACCTGTTGAATCAAAGTAAAGCAGGATTAAAAAAGGTCGAGACTATGCTCGACCTTATTACAACGATAGATAATTAAAATGCGACGTCTAAACCTAACCAGTAGCGACGACCATCTTCAATATATCCGTATTCTTCGTAACTGATTTCCTCGTCCAGCAAGTTATAGATAGCGCCTTTAATACGAGTATTGTCGGTTAACTGGTATGTCACACCGGCGTCCACAAAGGTATAAGCTGGTTCTACAATACTGTTTCTTGATGGGCCAGTAACCGGATCCATTTCTTTACCTCGGTACGTGACTTTCGCCCAGCTCTCTAGATCTGTTGTCGTTTGCCAAGTCACATCCACATTAAACAGATGCTTTGGTAACTGCTGCAGCGGCATGCCTTTGTATTCACCTGTTTTTTGCTCTGAGTCGGTAAATGTGTAGCTCGAGCTAAGGTAAATGGTTTCCGTTAACGGCGATGCTAAGGTCGCTTCAATACCTTGTGTGACGGCTTCATCCACGTTAATACGGTACGTTGGATCTGCGCCCCATTGGTTTGGACCATCAGTACAGATAGTGTCTGGACAAACAACACGTGTGATCTTGTCTTTGAATTCGTTATGGAACGCTGTCAAAGAGACATCTAAGCCAGAATCACCTTGATACAAGACGCTGATTTCTTTGTTTAGCGACGTTTCAGGGTCAAGATCTGGGTTACCGTAGATATTACCGCCACCACTGACTTGCGCCCAGCCAGGAGTAATTTCACGTAATTGTGGAGAACGGAAACCTGTTGCCACACCGCCTTTCACCGTCCAAGACGGATCAACTCGCCATACACCGTAAACACGCGGACTAAAGTGCGCGCCATAGTTTTCGTCATGATCTAGACGACCACCAAGCGTAACGCTAAACGGATCGGCGATTCTCCATTCATCTTCAATGAAAACAGCCCACTGCGTATTCGATGTTTCAGTCTTCGATGACGCTTTGTTGGAGGTGAAATCCTCAAGCTCTGCATGAGTGGCGTCCACACCCGTCGTCAACGTATGGTTTCCGATACCAGTCACCAAGCTCGATTTGAACGTGGTGTTGGTGATCGTCATCTCACGAGATTTGTTCTCGCTCTCTTCTCGCTGTAAGTAAGTATCTGAAATGCCAATCGAATCCCAATCACCGTTGTGGCTTACCGTTACGTAATTACGACGATATTCATTCAGTGAGTCTTCACACCCACCACGACACCCAGTGGTCGGCACTGAAAGGCCCACATTACCACGACGACTTTGTGCCGACGTGCCACCTTCTAATTGCACCGAATGGCGCTCATTAATCTGGTAAGTCAGTTTTGAAGAGATACTCTGCATATCTTTATCTTCATAACCGTATTCGATGTCATCTTCTTCTCTGGTTGTGTACTGACCATATACTTGGAGAGATAAATTTTCAGCCAACGGACCATTAACGAAAAAGTTCGCGCTCTGCTCTCCCCCTGAGCGGCTATTCTCTTGTAGTACCGTGCCCAGTTGAACATTACCTGTCCACTCTAGCGCATCTTTTCGTGTGATGACGTTAATCACACCACCAATCGCATCAGAACCGTAAAGCGTCGACATTGGGCCACGAATAACTTCGATTCGCTCAATCGCTTGAAGAGGAGGTAACCAACCTTGTTCGATACCAGGACCGTCACTATTTGGACGAGTTTCACGCGTGCTTTGACGTTTACCGTCGACCAGTATCAAAGTGTATTTAGAACCCATACCACGGATACTAATGTCGGTGGTATCACCACCACCTGTCACGACAACACCTGGCACACTTTTTAGTGCATCAGTCACATCGCGGTAATAACGGGAGTCCAACTCCTCACGTGAAATAACACTAATACTTGCAGGCGCGTCCGCTTGAGATTGCTCGTAGCTTGATGCAGTTACAACCACTGTTTCCATTTTAGAAACTGCATCATTGGCAAAAACATGAGGGACACTGACGAAGGCTAAAATACCAGTTGCGGTAATAACTGGCAGTCTAAGAGTAGACATCTACATCTCCATAATTGATAATGATTATTATTTTCGAAAGTGAATTATTCACAAATAGAATGAGATGCATAGTGAGAGTTATGGAACGGTTCTTTCCATTTATGGAACTCGTACATAACGCAGTAAGGAGTAAAAGAAATATGCACGACTTAGCATCAATTAGAGCCTTTGATGCGCTCAATCAGCATAAAAGTTTGACAGCCGCTGCTAAAGCCCTTAATCAGCCAAAATCAACGCTAAGTCGTCGCTTGGCACAATTAGAAGAAGACTTCGGTCAGGCTCTAACCGCCAGACAAGGTAATCGATTAGTTCTGACAAGAGCTGGAGAGATCTTTGCCCACTACAGCCGCCAGATTCTTGAGTTAAGTGAAGAGAGTTATGATGCACTTCAAGGTTTAACGAACCAAGTTTCAGGGCCACTGCATATTGTTTGTCACACTGCCTTAGTTAGAAGCTGGCTCGGCGGCGTACTCAATCGTTTTCTTGCTGATAATCCCGATGTTAGAGTTCAACTTACCAGTGACTTTTCTGAGGCGCATCATGACCCAGATTTGTTCATCTGGCTCGGTGAACGTAAAGAGCTAGACTGGCGAAAAGAAGTGCTGGGGGTATTTCGCTATACGCCTTTTGCCTCTCCAAATTATCTAAAACAACATGGGCCTATACCGCACCCCAAAGAACTTGAAGCACATCCATGGATCGATTTTGGTTCAGTGCAAGAAAATGGATTGATGCTAGCACACCCTCAACACGGTGAGTTCTTTTTAGAACCCTTTGTTAGTCGCTTATACAGCGACAACATAGCAATGCAAATAGACAGTATCGCGAATGGTCATGGTATTGGACTGCTGCCGACTTGGACAGCATGCGGCTATGAGAAACATCACCCAGGGCGAATCACACCATGCTTAGAAGGTTGGCTTTCTGAGCCTATTTCCATTAACTGCTATACACCAGCAGGACGACCACCACTGCGCTTATCCGTACTTTTAGACTGCATTCACCAAAGCATTCCACAAGGTTGGAAAACCTGACAAAAATAAAAAGGCCATCATAATGATGGCCTTTCTAACTTTAGCATCTAACAGTTGTCGTTTACGTTCGACTGTTTAGATGGTCCTGCAATTACGCTAGCAATTCTTTAGCTGTGTTCACTACGTTTTCAGTCGTGAAGCCAAACATCTCGAATAGCTGACCAGCAGGTGCTGATTCACCGAATGTTGTCATACCGATGATGCGACCGTCGAAGCCTACGTACTTGTACCAGAAATCCGCAATGCCCGCTTCAATAGCGATACGTGCCGTTACGTCTGATGGCAGTACAGATTCACGGTAAGCAGCGTCTTGTTTGTCGAATGCGTCTGTTGATGGCATTGAAACAACGCGTACTTTCTTGCCTTCTGAAGTTAGTTGCTCAGCGGCTTTCACTGCAAGCTCAACCTCAGAACCTGTTGCGATAAGGATTAGCTCAGGCTTACCTTCGCTATCTTTCAGGATGTAAGCACCTTTCGCGATGTCTGCGACTTGTTCAGCAGTACGCTCTTGTTGCGCTAGGTTTTGACGAGAGAAGATAAGTGCAGTTGGTGCATCTTTACGTTCAATCGCTAGTTTCCATGCAACTGCAGACTCAACTTGGTCACATGGGCGCCATGTGCTCATGTTTGGAGTTACACGTAGAGACGCCATTTGCTCAACAGGTTGGTGAGTTGGGCCATCTTCGCCAAGACCGATCGAATCATGCGTGTAAACTTGGATGTTCTGAATTTTCATCAGCGCAGCCATACGCATTGCGTTACGAGCATATTCCATGAACATTAGGAATGTTGCGCCGTAAGGAACGAAACCACCGTGCAATGCGATACCGTTGATGATAGCGGTCATACCGAATTCACGCACACCGTAGTGGATGTAGTTGCCAGAGAAGTCCTCCATTTCTAGAGACTTAGAACCAGACCACATGGTCAGGTTAGAAGGCGCTAGGTCAGCAGAACCACCCATAAACTCAGGAAGCATTTGACCAAACGCTTCTAGTGCATTTTGCGACGCTTTACGTGATGCAATGTTCGCTGGATTTGCTTGAAGATCGGCAATGATTTGGTTCGCTTTTTCTTCCCACTGTGCAGGAAGTTCGCCGTTTAGACGACGTTTAAGCTCTGCCGCTTCTGCAGGGTAAGCTGCAGCGTATGCTTCGAATTTTTCATTCCAAGCTGCTTCTTTCGCGGCGCCCGCTTCTTTTGCATCCCACTCAGCGTAAACATCTGCCGGGATCTCAAATGGGCCGTACTCCCAACCTAGGTATTCGCGAGCCGCTTGGATTTCATCGTGACCTAGTGGTGCACCGTGACAGTCGTGCGAACCAGACTTGTTAGGAGAACCGAAACCGATAATTGTTTTGGTACAGATAAGCGTAGGACGTGGGTCCGCTTTTGCTGCTTCAATTGCTGCGTTGATCGCGTCTGAGTCGTGACCATCGACTGCTGGGATTACATGCCAGCCGTACGCTTCAAAACGCTTAGGTGTATCGTCAGAGAACCAGCCTTCAACGTGACCGTCGATAGAAATGCCGTTGTCATCCCAGAACGCGATCAGTTTGCCTAGACCTAACGTCCCAGCAAGAGAGCATGCTTCATGCGAGATGCCTTCCATTAGACAGCCGTCACCCATGAACACATACGTAAAGTGGTCAACGATATCGTGACCTTCTTTGTTGAACTGTGCCGCTAGTGCTTTCTCTGCGATCGCCATACCAACAGCGTTAGTGATGCCTTGACCTAGAGGACCAGTTGTTGTCTCGATACCAGGCGCGTAGCCGTACTCTGGGTGACCTGGGGTTTTTGAGTGCAATTGACGGAAGTTTTTCAGATCGTCAATAGATAGCTCGTAACCGCTTAAGTGCAGTAGAGAGTAAATAAGCATTGACCCATGACCGTTTGACAGCACAAAGCGATCGCGGTCGGCCCACTCTGGGTTTGAAGGGTTATGGTTTAGGTGAGAGCGCCAAAGAACTTCAGCGATATCAGCCATACCCATTGGTGCGCCTGGGTGGCCTGAGTTAGCTTGTTGAACACCATCCATGCTTAGAGCACGAATTGCATTGGCAAGATGTTTACGAGACGACATGTCTGCTCCTGAGTACATTAAGCGAAACGAAAAGTAGGTCATAATTCTCTCAAAGCCCTGTTGGGTGTGCAAACGTTTTCCAGTCCAAAACCTCACAAATATTGCACCTTTCGCGCCAAATCGTTCGAAGTTCTTAAAATTATCAATAAATCAGGCAAACGTTTGGTTATAACAAAAACCAAAAAAGAGCTTGTAATTCGAGCAATCAAATTTAGAATAGACGTCTAGATGTAGATACACCTACAAAAATTAGTATTAATTTGCGCTGGAGAGTTTATCATTCCCCAGTTTTAAACCAGATATAGTGGAGCTAACATGGCTAAGCACCTGTTTACTTCTGAGTCAGTATCAGAAGGTCATCCAGATAAAATTGCAGACCAGATTTCTGATGCGGTTCTTGACGCGATTCTAGAGCAAGATCCAAAGGCTCGTGTTGCATGTGAGACTTACGTTAAAACCGGTATGGTAATGGTGGGTGGTGAAATCACGACTTCAGCATGGGTAGACATCGAAGAGTTAACTCGTGAAACCGTTCGTGAAATCGGCTACGTACATTCAGATATGGGCTTTGACGCAGATTCTTGTGCGGTACTAAACACAATCGGTAAACAGTCGCCAGATATCAACCAAGGTGTTGATAAAACTGACCCTAAAGAACAAGGTGCAGGCGACCAAGGCATCATGTTTGGTTACGCTTGTAACGAAACTGAAGTACTAATGCCAGCGCCAATTACTTACTCTCACCGTCTTGTTCAAAAGCAAGCAGAAGTTCGTAAAAACGGCACACTACCTTGGTTGCGTCCTGATGCAAAATCTCAGGTAACATTCCAATACGATCAAGGTAACATCGTTGGTATCGACGCGGTTGTTCTTTCAACTCAACACTGTGACTCAATCTCAACTTCAGACCTGCGTGAAGCGGTAATGGAAGAGATCATTAAGCCAGTGCTACCTTCTGAGTGGATCAACAAAGAAACAAACTTCTTCATTAATCCAACCGGTCGCTTCGTAATCGGCGGTCCTATGGGTGACTGTGGTCTAACTGGTCGTAAGATCATCGTAGATACCTACGGCGGCGCAGCTCGTCACGGTGGCGGTGCGTTTTCTGGTAAAGATCCATCAAAAGTTGACCGTAGTGCAGCATACGCAGCACGCTACGTAGCGAAAAACATCGTAGCCGCAGGCATGGCTGACCGTTGTGAGATCCAACTTTCTTACGCAATCGGTGTTGCTGATCCAACGTCTATCATGGTGGAAACGTTCGGTACTGAGAAAGTATCTCACGACATCATCATTGAAGCGGTTCGTCAATTCTTCGACCTACGTCCATACGGTCTACAAGAAATGCTTAACCTTCTTCAACCTATCTACAAGAAGACAGCGGCTTACGGTCACTTCGGTCGTGAAGAATTCCCGTGGGAAGCGACAGACAAAGCTGCACTTCTACGCGATTTCGCTGGCATCAAATAATCAAGCCAAGCAAGAATCAATCAAGCCCTCGCCTATGGTGGGGGCTTTTTATTTTCAGCAACTTTTATCTAGCCATTTCGGCTCATACCGCCCTGCCCCACAAAGCAGTCCTGTTTCTCCCTCATTTTTATACCGAATAAATTTTAAGCAATTATTTGTAAATTATCCCATCTCCGCCAATAGTTAAAATATTGTTAACTCCAATTTAAATAGAGACGTCGGATGCTGGCGACTGTGGAAGCAACACTTAAGTAAAGACATGAGTCAGGCATCTTTATGGCCGATACCAAACTAAGCCAATGCTCAGATGTAAACTTGAAAAAGTCGCTTCAAGTTTGACTGAACAAAAACCGCTGTCAGTTGGTATAAGCGGATAATGTGGGAATAAATCAAGGAGGAGTTATGCCTCGAACTGTTAATCCATCGGACTTCCACAACAAGCGAAAGGAAGTGCCAGACAACGAATACGCCAGAACCATACCGTGCAATACGGTCAATCTTTCTGCACCTTTTCATTGGCTCGCATTAGGTCTGCATGATTTCGTGCGAATGCCGCTTATTAGTGCTTTCTATGGCATCTGTTTTATGGCAGCAGCCATAGGCATTGTTTTGCTCGTACAGTGGCAAGGCACACACTTGGTCGTCATGCCCAGTTTGATTGTTTACATGTTAATCGGTCCGTTTCTCGCGCTCGGCTTGTATGATGCCAGTTGGGAGAGAGAGCGCGGACACAAAGCAAGCTTGTTCCATTCAATGAAAGCGATCGGTCGTAACTCAACATCTCAATGGGCGTTCGCCGTGTTACTCGCAGTGTGTATGATATTTTGGATGCGCATTGCCGCTCTACTTCATGCGCTCTACCCTTCTGTTCAAGGGGCACCTTTAAGTGAGTTTCTACCCTTCCTTGTCATCGGCTCTTTAGTTGGCTTTGTTTTGGCTTGTGTGGTGTTTAGTATTTCAGCCTTTTCTATTCCGCTCATGATGGAGCGTCGCGTAGACATGATGACCGCTGTATTTACCAGCTTTAATGCAGTGAAATCCAACATTCCAGCAATGATTGTTTGGGCAGCGATCATCTGTGGCGGTATTCTTATCGGCTTTGCGACCTACGGGATCGGAATGTTGTTTACCATGCCAATTCTAGGCTACGGTACATGGCACGCTTACCATGCCACCATCAAGAAAAAACACACACCATAATTAACTGATGCTATGATCTGGCCCTCGCAAATGCGGGGGCTTTTTTATTTGATTTATCGAGGTGAATTGTGGATATAGAACTCAGCTATAAAGCCAAGCAAGTGATGGCGGGCTGTATCGCGATGGCGGAACAAGCTTTCAAACGTTCTTTCCCGATTCCAACAATCACCTTCGACGTCCGTGGGAAAGCGGCAGGAAAAGCCTACCTTCAATTAAATCAAGTACGCCTAAACCCTGTTTTATTTCGCGAAAACACCCAAGCATTCTTAGATGAAGTCATTCCTCATGAAGTAGCACACCTGATTACTTATCAGGTTTACGGGCGAGTTAGGCCTCACGGTAAAGAATGGAAAGGCGTCATGGAAGCCGTATTTAACGTACCAGCCAAAACCACTCACAGCTTTGAAGTAAAATCCGTTCAAGGTAAAACCTTTGAGTATCGTTGTGGTTGTATGACCTACCCTCTATCGATTCGCCGTCATAATAAAGTGCTGCGCAAAGAGGCGACGTACTCTTGTCAAAAATGCCGCCAACCACTTAACTTCACCGGTATTCAATTATCGTAGCCCTTACCTCATAGTGTTACTTGCGTTCCCAAAATAAAGATCGAGTTGATCAAAACCTTCCCTTCGCCAACTATTGTTAACTTACTCATCACTAAAGCTATTTTGTGCGTGTTATCATGAATAAAGTCATACTTTATAAAGACTTTTATCATGAAATACTTACTCTCTCTGTTGCTTATCGCGCTTTCTAGCACTGCGATTGCCGCGCCACCGAGCTCATTCTCTGCTGCCAAACGTGAGGCGGTCAAAATTTATCAAGACCATCCAACAAGCTTCTACTGTGGCTGTAACATTCAATGGCAAGGCAAGAAAGGCTTACCCGATTTAGCCTCTTGCGGTTACCAAGTCCGTAAACAAGAAAAACGGGCTGCACGAATCGAATGGGAGCACGTTGTTCCTGCGTGGCAATTTGGCCACCAGCGTCAATGCTGGCAAGATGGCGGACGTAAAAACTGTAAGAAAAAAGACAAAACTTTTCGTTTGATGGAAGCAGACTTGCACAACCTAACTCCTGCTATTGGTGAAGTAAACGGTGACCGTTCGAACTACAACTTCAGCCAATGGAACGGTATGGATGGCGTGAGTTATGGTCGCTGTGAGATGCAAGTGAACTTTAAGCAGCGTAAAGTCATGCCACCAGACCGTGCGCGTGGCTCAATTGCTCGTACCTATCTATACATGAGCAAAGAGTACGGTTTCAAACTGTCGAAGCAGCAAACGCAATTAATGAGTGCTTGGAACAAAACCTATCCTGTCGATAAATGGGAATGTGAGCGTGACGAGCGCATTGCAAAAGTACAGGGCAATCACAACCCATTTGTTCAAGAAGCCTGCCGCGCACTGTAACCTCCGACCTCGAAGCGTTTCAATTACTGATATTGAAACGCTTCTTGCCCCTTGTTTTTTCGGTGCAAAGCATCCATGTTAGGGTTTAAGTTTATTCTCTTGCTGGAAATCTCATGCGTACCCCTCGAATTTATCATCCAGAAACCATTCATCAACTTGGCTCACTTGCTTTAAGTGACGACGCAGCAGGCCATATCGGTCGTGTTTTGCGCATGAAAGAAGGCCAAGACGTTCTCCTTTTTGACGACAGTGGCGCAGAGTTCCCAGCGGTTATCAGTGAAGTCAGCAAGAAATCAGTTTTGGTTAACATCACCGAGCGTGTAGAAAGCAGTATTGAATCCCCTTTAGATCTGCACCTTGGTCAAGTCATTTCACGTGGCGATAAGATGGAGTTCACCATCCAAAAGTCTGTTGAACTTGGCGTCAATACCATCACTCCTCTGATTTCTGAACGTTGTGGCGTCAAGCTTGACCAAAAGCGTTTTGAGAAAAAACTCGCGCAATGGCAGAAAATCGCCATCAGTGCCTGTGAGCAATGTGGGCGTAATGTCGTGCCCGAAATTCGTCCAATTATGAGCTTGGAAGAGTGGTGTAAAGAAGAGTACGATGGTTTAAAGCTTAACCTTCACCCTCGTGCTAAATACTCAATCAACACTTTGCCAACCCCGGTTGAAAAAGTGCGCCTACTGATCGGTCCTGAAGGCGGTTTATCGTCTGAAGAGATCGAGATGACTCGAGAATACCAATTTGAAGAAACGCTACTCGGCCCTCGCGTTCTGCGTACCGAAACAGCGGCTCTGACAGCAATTACAGCCTTACAAGTTCGTTTCGGCGATCTTGGTTAAAACGGAGAAAAATAATGATCAAACTCGGTATCGTAATGGACCCAATCTCGTCCATTAACATCAAAAAAGACTCTAGCTTTGCCATGATGCTTGAAGCGCAACGACGCGGCTATGAAATCCACTACATGGAAATGAATGATCTGCATCTCGATCAAGGCGTTGCCATTGCAGATACTAAAGTGGTAGAACTAAAAGAAGATCCAAACGGTTGGTACGAGTTCAAATCAGAGCAAACTATCGAACTGTCTGAGCTAGACGCGGTGCTAATGCGTAAAGATCCTCCGTTTGATACTGAATACATCTACGCGACTTACATCCTTGAGCGTGCAGAAGAACAAGGTGCACTGATCGTTAACAAGCCTCAAAGCTTACGTGATTGTAACGAAAAGCTGTTTACGGCATGGTTCCCAGAGCTGACACCTACAACGATCGTGACGCGAAAAGCAGAGAAAATTAAAGAATTTCGTGAAAAACATGGTGATGTCATCCTGAAACCGCTTGATGGTATGGGTGGCGCGTCCATCTTCCGTGTAAAAGAAAACGATCCAAACGTCTCTGTGATCATCGAGACATTGACTAACCACGGTCAAAACTACGCAATGGCGCAAACCTTCGTGCCAGATATCAGCAACGGTGACAAACGTATCTTAGTGGTAGATGGCGAACCTATGCCTTACTGTCTAGCACGCATTCCTGCTAAAGGCGAAACGCGCGGCAACCTAGCCGCTGGTGGTACTGGTGAAGCTCGTCCGCTAAGCGAAACCGACCTCAAAATTGCGCAAACCGTTGCTCCGACATTGAAAGAAAAAGGCCTTATCTTTGTTGGCCTTGACGTAATTGGCGACAAGCTAACAGAAATCAACGTCACCAGCCCAACCTGTATTCGCGAAATTGAAGCAGCTTTTGATATCTCAATCACAGGCAAGCTGATGGATGCGATTGAGCGTCGAGTAAAAGGCGAATAACTCAAACTGTATTACAGTTAATAGAGAGCGTAGTACATTAACTTAAGCAAACTCATGCACATACCTAGATGGTAAACTGTATGATGTTTGCTTAAGGGCATTTACGAGAGTTAAGGGTCAGTATGAGTATGAATCTCACAAATCACTTTTTGGTTGCCATGCCTGGGATGAAAGATCCGTACTTTCAAAACAGCGTGATCTACGTTTGTGAGCACAACGAAGACGGCGCTATGGGGCTGATGATCAATGCTCCTGTTGATATCACCGTCGGCAACATGCTCAAGCAGGTGGAAGTTCAGCCAGTACACCCTCGCCTGTTTGAAGCCAGTCTAGATAGACCAGTCTACAATGGCGGCCCAATCTCGGAAGATCGTGGTTTTATTTTGCATAAACCCAAAGATTACTACGAGTCCAGCGTCCAAATGACCGATGACCTCGCGGTAACCACTTCGCGTGATATTCTGTCGGTGTTAGGAACAGAAGCAGAACCAAGTGATTACTTAGTGGCACTTGGCTACTCCGGTTGGAGTGCAGGCCAATTAGAAAGTGAGCTGGTCGAAAACTCTTGGCTCACCATTGAAGCGACGCCTGAAATTATCTTTAATACACCAATCAACGAGCGTTGGAAGAAAGCGGTCGAAAAGCTGGGTATCGACCCAAGTCACCTTTCAGCAGACTCTGGACATGCTTAGTCCAAATATACAGTTACATTAGATAGAGACACCTTATGTCACGCACAATTATGGCTTTTGACTTTGGAACCAAAAGCATTGGTAGCGCTATTGGCCAAGAAATTACTGGTACAGCTTCCCCATTAAAAGCCTTTAAAGCCAATGACGGTATTCCAAACTGGGACGATATCGAAAAGCAAATCAAAGAGTGGCAACCAGATTTGCTAGTGGTCGGTTTACCGACCGATCTGCATGGTAAAGACCTTGAGACCATAACCCCTCGTGCACGAAAATTTGCTAAGCGTCTGCAAGGCCGATACGGATTGCCTGTTGAACTGCATGATGAGCGTTTATCTACTGCAGAAGCTCGTGCGGAGTTGTTCAGCATGGGCGGCTACAAAGCCCTATCGAAAGGTAATGTTGACTGCCAGTCAGCAGTGGTGATTCTAGAAAGCTGGTTTGAAGCTCTTTGGGGTGAGTAAACACTTCAAGCACAATGAAAAAAGGTTGGCTCCTGCCAACCTTTTTTGTTTCTGGATTGGATTAATCCATATCGATCTTAACGTTCGCCAAACTGCCCGTAGAGAATGCTTCACCACGCTGCGTTTTCAACATCAAGCGCAGATCATTCGCTGAGTCGGCACTATGTAGTGCATCCTCTTCGCTGATCTTACCTTGCATCACTAACTTATAAAGAGATTGATCGAACGTCAGCATACCAAACTCATTTGAGCGAGCCATGGTTGACTTCAACTCATGTAAATCTCCGCGACGAATCAAATCCGACACACGTGGACTATTTAGCAAGATCTCAAATACACCATGACGTCCCTGCCCATTTTTATCTCGGATCAGCTGCTGACCAACCACGCCTTTTAGGTTCATCGACAAATCGAACAAGAATTGTTCTTTTTGATCTTTCGGTACCAAGTGAAGAATGCGCTCTAAAGCTTGGTTTGCATTGTTGGCGTGCAACGTTGCCATACACAGGTGACCCGTTTCGGCGAAGGTCATCGCGTATTCCATTGTTTCACGGCTACGGATCTCACCAATCAAAATCATATCTGGTGCTTGGCGCAGCGAGTTTTTAAGCGCAACTTCATAGCTTTCCGTATCTAACCCAACTTCACGTTGAGTCACGATACAGCGCTTGTGTTCATGCACGAACTCGATCGGATCTTCGACCGTCAAAATGTGCCCGGTTTTATTGCTGTTTCGATAGCCTGTCATCGCCGCCATGGTGGTCGATTTACCCGACCCAGTAGCACCGACCACCAGCACCAAACCAAGCTTAGCTATCGCCAAATCTTGCAACACTAACGGTAACTTTAACTGCTCAAAAGTAGGAATATTAGTTTCAATACGACGAATCACTGCGCCTGGTAACTCGCGTTGAAAAAAGGCACTCACACGGAAGCGACCACAATCTCTCACAATGGCAAAATTCGACTCGCGACTTTTACGAAATTCCTGACGCCGATCTGGTTCCATAGCGCTGTCGAGTAATGCAGCCACATCACTCTCGGTGAGTTTTTCCCCTTGCGGACGCAATTCGCCATCCACACGAAATAGAATTGGCGCTCCAACCGTGATGTAAAGATCCGACGCTTTCAGCGCCAACATGCCTTCGAGAAATTTATCTAGATCCATCTTCCGTATTCACCATTATCTGTATGAACGTTACGAGAATTGCTGCACTTCTAATCCGATCTTACTATCGACCTCTTCACGAGCAACCATGCCTTGCGCCATTAACTGACGAGCATTTTGCTCCATGGTTTGCATGCCGTGAGCCGCACCTGTTTGAATGATCGAATACATCTGCGCGACTTTGTCTTCGCGGATCAAGTTACGAATCGCAGGCGTTGCCATCATAATTTCATGGCATGCAATACGGCCACCACCATTACGTTTCAATAATTTTTGTGCGATAACCGAACGAAGGGATTCAGAAAGCATCGAGCGCACCATGTCTTTATCGCTGCCAGGGAACACATCGATAATACGGTCAATGGTTTTTGCCGCCGAGCTGGTATGTAACGTGCCGAACACTAAGTGCCCCGTTTCCGCCGCCGTTAACGCAAGGCTGATGGTTTCTTTGTCACGCATCTCACCAACCAGAATGACATCCGGGTCTTCACGCAATGCGCTGCGCAGTGCGTTTTGGAAACTATGGGTGTCACGGTGAACTTCACGCTGGTTGATCAAACATTTATTGTTGTTGTGAACAAATTCAATCGGATCTTCAATTGTGAGTACGTGCTTGTTGTGATTACGGTTAATGTAGTCAACAATGGCTGCTAAGGTCGTCGATTTACCTGAACCTGTTGGGCCAGTGACCAGAACTAAGCCTTTTTCAGCGTTCGCAATTTTTTTGAAGATCTCTGGCGCTTCTAGCTCTTCCAGAGTTGGAATGCTACTTGGAATGGTACGGAATACTGCCGCACAACCGCGAGATTGGTTGAAAGCGTTGACACGGAAACGGCCAACGTTATGCAACTCAAAAGAGAAATCGACTTCGAGTTTTTCTTCGAACTCACTGCGTTGGGCATCGTTCATGATTTCGAAAACCAAACGATGCACTTCTTGGTGTGTAAACGCTGGAATGCCTAGTTTTCTCACATCCCCATCAATACGAACCATTGGTGGGACACCTGCAGAAAGATGTAGATCCGAGGCATTATGTTTTACACTAAAATCCAGTAACTCAGTGATATCCATTTAAAATCCTTAAGTCTAAAGTACAGCTATGAGTAGTATTCAACAAAATATTGAACATATCACCTCTCAAATTCGATATGACGAGCAAAAATGTGGTCGAACTCCAGAGTCAGTGCAACTTCTAGCGGTAAGCAAAACTAAACCTGTCGAGGCAATTCTCGAAGCCTACCAAGCGGGACAAACCGCCTTTGGTGAAAACTACGTTCAAGAGGGCGTCAGTAAAGTTCAGCACTTTGCCGAGCATTATCCAGATAATCGAATCGAATGGCACTTCATTGGCCCGATTCAATCCAATAAATCGCGACTTGTTGCTGAACATTTCGATTGGGTTCACACCATCGATCGAACCAAGATTGCTCAACGCCTGAATGATCAGCGGCCAAGCGAACTTAAACCGCTACAAGTTCTGATTCAGGTTAACACCAGTGGTGAGGCATCTAAGTCTGGTGTCACTGAAGCGGAAGTATTCGAGCTGGCGGAGTTGATTTCTCGCCTACCCAACCTCACTTTAAGAGGGTTGATGTCGATTCCTGCCAACGTGTCTGACTACGAATCACAACTCCGTGAATTTCAGAAGTTGGCTACGTTGAAGCAAACACTCGAAGCACAGTTCCCAGAAATCGATACATTATCAATGGGAATGAGTGGTGATATGACCGCTGCAATCGAAGCTGGTAGTACAATGGTTCGTATTGGAACCGCTATTTTCGGCGCACGAGACTACAGCTAAATCAACAAAACGCTCACTCGCGACATAAGTTATGTCGTCAATCGTTAGAGCGTAAATGCGCAATCATCTTACTCGCCAATAGGAGCAGTAAGTAACAGCGGCGCCATTATACACCTGAGCGCACAACAAATTCTAAATATCATGATGGAAATCAGACAAATGGAACATAAAAAAATCGCCTTCATTGGTGCTGGCAACATGGTGAGAGCCATTGTTTCCGGCTTGGTTGCTAACGGATACCCAGCGCAAAACATTACCGCAACGGCTCCTTCAGAGGCTCGTCGCCTTCTGCTAGAACAAGATTTTGGCATCCGTACCACCAGCGATAACATCCAAGCTGCGACCGAGGCGGATGTGGTGGTATTGTCTGTAAAACCGCAAATGATGGCGGATGTCTGTAAACCACTGCAATCGATCGATTTCACTAATAAACTGGTGATTTCTATTGCCGCAGGCATCAACTGTTCACGATTGGATGATATGCTAGCCACCAAATTGAACTTGGTTCGTGTTATGCCAAATACGCCATCACAGCTTGGGTTGGGTATGAGTGGGTTGTTCGCACCAACTCATGTAACCGAGCACGACAAAGCTTTTGCCGCAGAGTTAATGGAAGCGGTCGGTAAAGTATGCTGGGTTGAGCAAGAGTCTGGCATCAATAATGTGATTGCCGCAGCGGGCAGTGCTCCAGCATACTTCTTCCTGTTTATGGAAGCGATGCAAGCAGAAGCGATTGCGCAAGGCTTTGATAAAGAGACCGCTCGACTATTGGTTCAGCAAGCGGCACTGGGCGCGGCCAGTATGGTGGTTAGCAACCCAGAAACTGAGCTATCGACCCTGCGTGAGAACGTAACATCGAAAGGTGGGACAACGGCAGAAGCACTGCGTACATTCAACGAACATCAACTTTCAGATATTGTCGCTAAAGCCATGCAAGCTGCTGTGGCTCGCGCGGAAGAAATGGAAAAACTGTTTTAATTATTTGGATGAACTCCGTTTAGTATCATCCATCACTTGTTAAGGGTACCTTATGAATTCAATGAGTTTTCTCATCTCAACCCTATTTGACCTGTACATCATGGTCGTAATTTTGCGAATTTGGTTGCAAGCTGCGCGCGCAGACTTCTACAACCCATTCTCGCAATTCATAGTAAAAGCGACTCAGCCGGTCATTGGTCCATTGCGCCGCGTTATCCCTTCCGTGGGGAATATTGACCTAGCAACCGTGTTGTTTGCCTACGTGTTGTGTGTGCTTAAATTTGTCGTGCTTATCCTAATAGCTTCGAACGGTTCCGTCTCTTTCAGCGCTGACTTCTTATTCTTGGGCTTATTATCATTAATCAAAGCCGCAGGTGGCCTATTGTTCTGGGTACTATTGATCCGTGCAATTTTGAGCTGGGTAAGCCAAGGCCGCAGCCCTATCGAGTACGTATTCCATCAACTGACCGAGCCAATGTGCGCTCCAATCCGTCGTATTCTTCCGGCTATTGGTGGTCTTGATTTAAGCGTACTGGTGTTATTTATCGGCTTGCAGTTCGCGAACTTCTTAATGGGCGATATCATTGGTCCAATTTGGTTCCAGCTATAATGTCAGCTGCAGTTTGGCAAGATGGTGAGGACATCATCCTGAAGCTCTATATTCAACCTAAAGCTAGCCGCGATAAAATCGTTGGCTTGCATGGTGAAGAGCTAAAAATCGCTATTACTGCTCCACCTGTCGATGGCAAAGCTAATGCACACCTAACTAAGTTCTTAGCCAAGCAGTTTAAAATCGCTAAGGGCTTGGTTCACATAGAAAAAGGTGAATTAGGACGGCACAAACAAATTCGGATAGAATCGCCTACCCAGATACCGACAGAAATTAAAGCCATCATATGATGGCTTTTTATTTACGATTTTGTACCACACTTACTAATACCAACGACTGAGTACGCATTTTTTACCCCCTGACCAAGGTAAAATTGCAGCTATGGTTGTTTTATAACAAGTGCTTTGAGGAAGTAACAATGAGCAAATGGATTACCGCATTACTGATTAGCCTGTTGTCGTTACCAAGCTTCGCCGATCAGTTTAAAAATATGAAAGATATCGAAGTACACTATGTCGCGTTTAACTCAACATTCCTAACACCCAAAGTCGCACGTAGCTACGATATCAAACGTAATGGATACCTCGCTGTGGTTAATATTAGCGTGTTAGATAGAGCTTCATTGGGTAAGCCAGCATTAGAAGCAAAAATTGCTGGACGCGCGAAGAACCTTATCGGCCAAACTCAGACCTTGACCTTTCGTGAAGTCAAAGAAGGCAATGCGATATACTATTTAGCCGAACTACCAATTACCCACGAAGAAACTTTTACTTTCGATATTGACGTAAAAGCTGGAAACAAAGGCTCAGGTAAGCTTAAATTCACCCAGAAGTTTTATGTTGAAGAGTAATTGGGTTGTGATGTTCCAAAAGCTTTTGGATCTAAGCAGGCTAAAAACCACTTATTAGTTAAAGAATATCTAGAGGAGAACGATTTGTTCTCCTCTATCACTATTAAAAGAGATTCCCATGAAAAAAATTGTGCTAGCAACTGGTAACCAAGGCAAAGTTCGTGAAATGGCAGATTTGTTGTCTGACTTCGGCTTTGAAGTATTAGCGCAAAGTGAATTCAATGTATCGGAAGTAGCTGAAACGGGTACAACTTTCATTGAAAACGCAATCATTAAAGCTCGCCATGCCGCACAAGAAACAGGGCTTCCTGCCATTGCAGACGACTCTGGATTAGAAGTCGATTTCTTAAAAGGCGCTCCGGGCATTTACTCTGCACGTTACGCAGGCGAGAGCGCATCTGATCAAGAGAATCTAGAAAAATTGCTAGCGGCAATGGAAGGCGTACCAGAAGCAGAGCGTACAGCACGTTTCCACTGCGTATTAGTCCTCATGCGTCACGAGAACGACCCAACGCCTATCGTCTGTCACGGTAAATGGGAAGGCCGAATTCTAACTGAAGCACACGGTGAAAATGGCTTTGGCTACGACCCAATCTTCTTTGTTCCTGAAGACAACTGTGCGTCAGCCGAACTTGAACCTGCACGTAAGAAACAACTGTCTCACCGCGGTAAAGCGCTCAAGTCGTTGTTTGCTCAACTGTCTGAGCAAGTGTCTCAGTAATCACGAGCGAATTAGACCATGTTAACGCCCCCAGCACTCAGCTTGTATGTACACATCCCGTGGTGTGTGCAAAAGTGCCCGTATTGCGACTTTAATTCTCACGCGCTCAAAACCGAGATTCCAGAAGAAGAGTACATCAGTGCCCTTTTAGAAGATTTGGATACCGACATTGAGAAATACCGACTTAGCGAAGCGCCACGTCCACTGCATTCAATCTTCATTGGTGGTGGTACGCCGAGTTTGATTTCGGCAGAAGGCATCGAGCGTCTACTTAAGGGCATTGAAGCGCGTATCCCGTTCAAGCCTGAAATCGAAATAACCATGGAAGCGAATCCAGGCACCATCGAAGCAGAGCGTTTTGTTGGCTACCGCAAAGCTGGTGTAACGCGTATCTCTATCGGCGTACAAAGCTTTGAGCAGCAGAAGCTTGAGCGTTTGGGGCGCATTCACGGCCAAGACGAAGCCGTCAATGCTGCTAAGCTGGCGCACCAAATCGGTTTGAACAGCTTTAACCTCGATCTCATGCACGGCTTACCTGATCAAAGCATCGCACAAGCCTTGGCAGATTTGGACAAAGCGATTGAGTTGGCACCGCCGCACTTGTCTTGGTATCAGCTGACCATCGAACCAAACACCATGTTCTACTACAAGCCACCAACGCTACCTGACGATGATGACTTGTGGGATATTTTCGAGCTCGGACACCAAAAACTTGCAGCCGCGGGTTATGTGCAATATGAAATCTCCGGTTACAGCAAGCCGGGCTATCAGTGTCAGCACAACCTCAACTACTGGCGCTTTGGTGATTACCTTGGTATCGGTTGTGGCTCTCATGGCAAACTCAGTTTTACCGACGGACGTATTATTCGAACGACAAAGGTAAAACACCCGCGAGGCTATTTAGCGGCTTATCAAAATATGGTCAAACCTTATCTGCATACAGAACATGTCGTCGCGGATGAAGATCGTCCATTCGAGTTTTTTATGAACCGATTCCGCTTAATCGAAGCCTGTCCGAAGCAAGATTATGTGGACACCACGGGCTTACCGCTCAGTACGATTCAAGAAACCATCGACTGGGCGATAGAAATGGGCTACCTGAGTGAAACGGCTACCCATTGGCAAATTACTGAAAAAGGGAAGCTCTTCCTTAATGATTTGCTCGAAGCCTTTATGGCCGAAGAAAGCGAAGACTAACGCAACCCCAAAACAAAAAAAGCCTCTCAATTGAGAGGCTTTTTATTTAGAAACAGTACCATCCTAAATAAGGTTGACACATTTCCAACATTAGAAAATTGAACGGCCAATTCGCTCTGAGAGCAGCTCAAGCGCCTTAGTACCAGCAAGCGAGTTACCTGAAGGATCAAGCTCTGGAGACCATACTGAAATGGTCATTTCACCAGGTACTACCGCAATAATGCCACCACCAACACCAGACTTACCAGGCATACCAACGCGATAAGCAAACTCGCCCGCGCCATCATACAAGCCACACGTTGCTAACAGTGCATTAAGTTGTTTGGTTTGCACAGGAGAAACTACAGGCTTGCCCGTTTGTACCGATGTGCCCTTGTTTGCTAAATAGCTAAACGTTTTAGCCAAATCGACGCAACTCATCTTCAGCGCACAAGCGTGGAAGTAATTTTGTAGTACTGGAATCACTTCATTTTCGAAGTTGCCAAAAGAACGCATGAGATATGCAATCGCCGCATTACGGTCACCATGCATCATTTCGGATGCCGCAACGACTTTGTCATACACAATATGGGTATCACCAGAAAGCTGACGCACAAACTCCAACAGGCGCTGACGAGGCGCAGATAAGCGAGTTTGTAACAAATCCGCCACTACTATCGCTCCAGCATTTATAAATGGATTACGAGGAATACCTTGCTCCATTTCTAGCTGGATTAGCGAATTAAATGCCTGCCCCGAAGGCTCTTTTCCCACTCGAGACCAAATTTCTTCTTGCTTGTACAAGCACATCGCTAACGTCAAGCTCAATGCTTTTGAAATAGATTGGATAGAGAAAGGTTCATCGGCATCACCCGCCTTAATAACCTCACCTTCGTTGGTGTATACCGCAATACCTAACTTGTTGCTGGGTACTTTTGCCAGAGCAGGAATGTAATCAGCCACTTTACCTTGGCCGATTAAAGGGCGTACTTCCGCCAAAATATCTGTCAAAATTTCCACTGTCGGTTTCATTCTCTACCTTCTATTTACAAGAGAACTCGTTGAGCTCAGAGGTAAAAAAAGCCAACGTGTCGTTGGCTTTTCCATAGGGTTCGTTCGACTCAAGTCGATTATGGTTTTACTGCCACAATAATATTGCGGTTGATAGATTGATCAACACGGTGAAGATAACCGATGTAAGGCTCTTCTGAAAGTACCTTCCAACCTTGCTCTTCAAATAATGCCGCGACATCTTTCCATTTCAATGTGAATTCATTGAAAGACAACACCACTGAACCTTGCTTTTTCAATACCACTTTCCATGCAGGCAGAGCCTCTTTTAAAAGCTCTAGTGGACTACGGTTCAGTTTGCTGTCCTTGGCATTTTTGCTGCCGTGCTGCACGCCATAAGGCAGATCAGACACCATCACATCAACTGAGTTCTTTTTCACGACTTGATCAGCGATACGAGTATCAGCCGAATACAGCTTCATAAATTGAAGATTGCCTTGGTTGTAATCTTCTTTATTTGCTGCAGCTTCAACCACGAAACCATCCGCCACTTTCTTGCCACCCGCAGTGCGCTTTTCTTTGCTCACTTTGTGCTTAAAGCGGCCATTCTTCATGAACTTAACAATAAAGGTCTGGATCTCTTGCACCCACTTGGCGTTGATCTCAACCCCTACCACGTTCAAACCGTGGATCAAGCCTTCAAATAAGGTTGTACCTTTACCACACATTGGATCCATTAAGGTCAGTTGTTCACTTCCCGTATTGGACGCACTAATGCCGATATTCACCATCAAACGGGTAAACTGCTCGTTTGTTTTCCCGGTGTAGCGCAAAATCTGGCTCATACTTTCCGGGAAAGTGTTAAATACGGGCGCTTGAACTGGTCGAAGTAAACCATCTTCGCGCACTTCAAATAGCGCATAGTAAATCGAAGAGGCTGCGATTCTTCGCGCCTGCTCATCGGTTAGCGCTTCCTGACAAGAAAACACTAACGCAGCAGGTAAGCCAACGTCTTTACTACCAATTTCTGTCACATCCACGCCTTGTGAAGCTAAAATTGCTTTTAGCTCAGAACAGGCAATGGTCATTGCGCTATCAAAGTAAATTCGGTTATGACCCGGATTCGCTAATATCGCGTAATGGTACATCCCATGAACTCCTCTGGTTACGCAATACGCTTATATTTGATATCCCAAACACCGTGACCAAGACGGTGACCACGAGCTTCAAACTTCGTTAGCGGGCGATCGTCTGGACGAGGAACGAAATCACCATCTTTAGCAATGTTTTCGAAACCTGGCGCTTGGTTCATCACTTCAATCATGTGCTCTGCGTAGTTTTCCCAGTCGGTCGCCATGTGGAAAATACCTTCATTAGGGATAAGCTTCTCACGCACCATTTCCGCAAAACCTAATTGAACAATACGACGCTTGTGGTGACGCTTCTTATGCCAAGGGTCTGGGAAGAACAATTGCAGTGTCGATAAGCTGCCATTTGGGATCATGTGTTCGAATACTTCTACCGCATCGTGACACATTACACGCAGGTTAGTAATTCCCGCTTCGCGAGCATCGGCAAGACAAGCACCAACGCCTGGGCTATGAACTTCGATACCGATGAAGTTTTTCTCTGGCGCGTTCTTTGCCATTTCAACCAATGAAGCACCCATACCAAAACCGATCTCAAGCACTACTGGGTTATCGTTGCCAAACACCTCTTTCCAATCGAGAAGTTCAGCTTTGAAGTCAATACCCATCGTAGGCCAGCATTCATTCATCGCGCTCTCTTGACCTTTAGTCAAACGCCCTTCACGGCGTACAAAGCTGCGGATTTTGCGGATCAGCTTTCCGTCTTCGTTGTATTCGTTAGTGGTTACTTCACTCATTGATTTTGCCTGCACATTGATTAATCAAAGCGGGGATTATCCAAAGAATTTACTTAGGTGCAAGTATTTGTTGAGCTCTTGGTCTATGGCAACCCAAAAGCAACGACACACCTCTTTATATCCCTACTGTTTATCCGTTGTACTTCTTGCCCATTATGTGGTGCAATTTTGCACCTAACCAATAATAGAATACAGAGCAAGTCGTGACACCTTTCGCCAGTGCCATCCTAGAATGGTATGACGCATATGGAAGAAAAGATCTTCCGTGGCAACAAAATAAGACCGCATACAGTGTCTGGTTGTCTGAAATTATGCTTCAGCAAACTCAGGTCACTACGGTTATTCCGTATTACCAACGTTTCTTGGAGCGCTTTCCAACCGTGATCGATCTTGCCAATGCTGAGCAAGATGAAGTCCTACACCTTTGGACTGGCTTAGGGTACTACGCCCGAGCCCGTAACCTTCACAAAGCAGCACAAGAGGTCGCCTCTACATACAATGGTGAGTTTCCTCTTGATATAGAGAAAATGAACGCCCTACCGGGGATTGGTCGCTCTACCGCTGCCGCCATTTTATCGTCTGTGTATAAACAACCACACGCGATTCTTGATGGTAACGTGAAGCGCACCCTATCCCGCTGTTTCGCAGTTGCAGGATGGCCAGGACAAAAAAAGGTTGAAAACCAGCTGTGGGAAATTGCCGAAACGCACACCCCACAAACGGATGTAGATAAGTATAACCAGGCAATGATGGACATGGGCGCAATGGTCTGCACACGCAGCAAACCCAAATGTAGCCTCTGCCCTGTTGCTGATCTGTGTGTGGCAAAGCAACAAGGTAATGTGCTCGACTACCCGGGCAAAAAACCGAAGAAAGATAAGCCAATCAAGCAAACTCGTTTCGTGATGCTTCACCACAACACCGAAAATGGTCATGAGGTGTGGTTGGAGCAAAGACCACAAACAGGCATTTGGGGTGGCTTATTCTGCTTCCCACAAACCGAACATGTGGATGCAGAAAGCGACATTGAATTGCTACTGGATCAACGCGGCATTCAAGCCAGCAATATCAAACAGAAGCAAACACTGATTACCTTTCGTCATACATTCAGCCATTACCACCTAGATATCACACCAATTTTGATTGATTTATCAAAGCAACCGGACGTGATAATGGAAGGCAACAAAGGTCTTTGGTATAACTTATCTAAACCTGAAGAAGTCGGTTTAGCCGCGCCAGTAAAACTATTGCTGGAAACGCTACCCCACGAACTTCGTTAATTGAATACAAGGAGTCATTATGAGCCGCACTGTATTTTGTGCTCGACTAAAGAAAGAAGGCGAAGGTCTAGACTTTCAACTTTACCCTGGTGAACTAGGTAAACGCATTTTCGACAACATCTCGAAAGAAGCGTGGGCTCAGTGGCAACACAAACAAACCATGTTGATCAACGAGAAGAAACTCAACATGATGGATCCAGAACACCGCAAACTGATCGAAACAGAAATGGTAAATTTCCTCTTTGAAGGAAAAGACGTTCATATCGAAGGTTACACACCTCCGAGCGAATAAAGTCGCTTGAGTTAAACAATGACATCACAACCATTTGTGGTGTCATTTTTCTATTACCTTCAATAACTCTGATACTTATGAAAAAAATTGTCTTTATTGCTGCCGCACTTTTAATGGCAGGCTGTAGCCGTGAATTCGTCGAAAAGATTTATGACGTCAACTACGAGCCAACAAACCGTTTTGCCAATAACTTAGCTGAGCTACCAGGACAATTTGAAAAAGATACTGCGGCGCTAGATGCCTTAATCAATAGCTTTTCAGGCAATATTCAAAAGCGCTGGGGTAAAAAAGAAATCAAGTACGCTGGCAAGAGTAATTACGTTAAGTACATCGATAACTACCTTAGCCGCGCCGAGGTCGACTTTCGCAAAGGCGTGATCACGATAGAGACCGTATCACCGACCGAGCCCCAAAAACACCTAAAAGACGCGATTGTCACCACCTTATTAACACCAGACGATCCCGCGCACGTCGACTTATTCTCCTCTAAAGGTATCACGTTAGAGGGGCAACCATTCCTGTATAAACAAGTTGTCGACCAAGACAATAAGCCAATTCAATGGTCTTGGCGGGCAAACCGATTTGCGGAATACCTCATCGCAAATAAAATAAAAACCAAAAATGTAGATTTCAAGAAAGCGTATTACGTCGAAATTCCCATGGTTGAAGACCACTTTTCAACACGCAGCTACCAATACGCCGATATCGTGCGTCGAGCTTCCAAGAAATACGACATTCCAGAAGACTTGATATACGCCATTATTAAAACCGAGAGCAGTTTCAACCCATACGCGGTAAGTTGGGCAAATGCATATGGCCTAATGCAAGTTGTACCTAAAACAGCGGGACGAGATGTGTTCAAACTCGTGAAAAAGCGCTCGGGCCAACCAAGCCCTGAATATTTGTTTAATCCAGAAAACAACATAGATACTGGTACTGCGTATTTCTATATCTTAAAAAATCGTTATTTAAGAGAAGTCCGCCACCCTACCTCTCTCGAGTACAGCATGATTTCAGCTTACAATGGCGGTACTGGAGGAGTTTTAAACACATTTCATCGCAGTGATCGCAAACGCGCAATGCAAGATCTTAATTCATTGCAACCCAACCAAGTTTATTGGGCGTTAACCAAGAAACACCCGAACGCAGAAGCGCGTCGCTACCTAGAAAAAGTTACAAATTTCAAAAAGGAATTTAACTCGAAGCAAACTTTGTAGTGACAGTTGAATAAAAAGCGTTCGAACAACCACTTTTTTGAAATTATTTAAAAAAAGTGGTTGACGCAACGCGGGAAAATCCGTTTAATAGCGCTCCGTTGCCCGGATAGCTCAGTCGGTAGAGCAGAGGATTGAAAATCCTCGTGTCGGTGGTTCGATTCCGCCTCCGGGCACCACAATTTGATTTGTTGGTGTCTTAACGAAATGTTATAACACGGACAAAAGCACAAAGAATAAAGTGTGCCGACTTAGCTCAGTAGGTAGAGCAACTGACTTGTAATCAGTAGGTCACCAGTTCGATTCCGGTAGTCGGCAC
>NZ_JAWPOP010000029.1:0-54077 GCF_033344345.1 Vibrio sp. 1978 | reverse complement strand
GTAATGCTTGAATTGACTGTGCTGAATCCGAAGATTCAATGGTCACTTCGTTTCATTGAAACCTAATTTGATACCGAAGTATCGAATTGGATTATCATCAACGAGTGCCCACACAGATTGATAGGTTCTTATTTTTAAAGAGCTTTTCTAACATTTTCAGCAACTTAGTTGCTCGTCGTTAGGGGTGCGTATCTTACTTCACACCGTGAGAGAGTCAAGCATTTTTTTCAAATTCTTTTTTCTCTCTTCCCGACTCGCTGTGTGACTTTCGTCTCACTCCGTGTCGGTGGATGCGCAGTATAGGGAGTTGAGAAATTAGTACAAGCGTTTTTTGCAAACAAAAAACCAATCGGTCACAAATTAGCCAAAAGTGCGATATTTGCATATTTCTTCGTCACATTTGAGACATATCACAGCAATTGGTTGGAAAAACACCAACCATATACGTAAGATTCATGTGTCTATTCTGTTAATGGACAATCGATCTCTTTATCACTATGTGTAGTAATTAAAATGACGTCTAAAAAAAATCTGATTTTATGTGTTGGGCTGGCCATCGTTGGGGGAATCATCTTCTCTCAATTCATCATCCCACCAGCCTTGAGCTTCCTCATTGGTGTTATCGCTACTGCTTTTCTTTTTTCATTTTCTAGCAAAACACCTGTTCTTCAATCTTCGGATCCTGATCCTTCAACTAAAACGCTGTATGTCGGCAACCTTCCTTATAAGGCCAATGAGAGTCATGTTCGCGATTTGTTTGCTGAATATGGACAGGTCTATGCAGTACGCTTAATGAAAGATAAGCGCACTGGAAAAAGAAGAGGGTTTGGTTTTGTAGTGATGGCTGCGGCAGATGCCAAGCCAGCTATCGCTAAACTTAATGAAAAGGAATATATGGAGAGAACGCTAAAAGTGAGAATTGCGAACGATCCTAAACATCCGGATGGCGGTAAACCTGAACAGGATTAAAACCTAGCTTCTTTAAACAAATGTTCAGTGCATCTTCCTGCCAAGGAGTTGCACTGGCATAAATCGACTTACTTCCCTCTTCTGTATCCTCAATTTCATCACTTAATAGCAATGCTTTTACTCGACGTGCAATCGCTGCGCCTGAATCAATTAAAGTAACGTCCCCACCCAAAGCTTGATGAATCTCCTCTTTGATTAAAGGGAAGTGAGTACAACCGAGCACCGCAACATCGACTTTATCGCGAAGGGGAAGCAGGATATTTGTCAGTTCGTCGAGAGAAACGCTGTTGCCTCGCAACTTCTCTTCGGCCATATCTACCAAGCGAGTTGATCCCACCAGCTCAACTGGTTTGCCTTGCGCAAAGTCCCGTATTAACTCGTGAGTATATTGGCGTGTTACTGTCGCCGGAGTGGCGATCAGCCCTACCCCTTTTGATGCTAAAAGCGATGCGGGTTTAATCGCAGGGACAACACCAACAACGGGAATCGATAAATTTTCGCGTAAGGAAGGAAGCACTATGGTGCTCGCCGTGTTGCAAGCAATGACGACAATGTCGACTTGGTGTTCTTCGACTAAAGAAGATACCAGTTGGTTAACTCGTGAAACGAGTACAGCCTGATCGAGTTCACCATAAGGGTAAGCCTGATTATCGAATAAGTATAAGTAGTCTATCTGGGGCAATAGGCGATGTATCTCTTGGAATACAGAAAGACCACCAACACCAGAGTCAAAAACTAGGACTTTTTTCTTACTTGCTACTCGCACGAGTCTTACCTAAAGAACAGAAACGTTGCGATCATACTGCGTAGATTTGTTTTGGCAATGCTTTAGCATGGTATCTTTGATGGCTGAATCTATCTCCAGATTCTACATTTCGCTTCGTCAACTCGATATGTCCTTGAAAAGATGGCGAAGACGTGACCAATGTGTGAAATTCACCATTTTCCCCACAGGGATCAATTTGACTTGGTAATGACTCTATTAGGGCTTTGTCATACCAGCGACCACACCATTCTGGAGGGAGAACTCTTCCGTCGATGGTGATTAACATCGTTTGAATACCACGCTCTATGATTTCCATCGCTAGTTTCTCGCTGCTCTCCCCTAATAGAGGAAAGACGCATTCCCAGCCAACAGGTTCAATATAGCTGCGTCGGTAATCGGCAATGCCATTACAAAACATATCACCAAATGCGACAGCTTCTATGTTCAGACCACTACTTTGTAATCCATTAACGATGGTCGATTGATAAATGTCGTTACTTGGAAAGATTTCATGTAGCTCGATAGTAATGAGCGGAAGCGCAAGTAAGTCTGCTTGCATTTGTACGACTTCAAGCGGAGTTGCTTGGAAAGGGACTTCTTTCCCTACGTAAGTCGTGTACAAACCGACAACTTGATAATTTGGATTCTCGTTAAGGCGCTCAAGCGTTAATGTCGAATCTTTACCACTGGACCAGCTGATCACAACTCGCTTGGGTTTCTTCATTCGATTTTCCACCACAAAATATTAAAAACCGCCCGAAGGCGGTTTGTGCTCATTCACGATTAGAATTCGTAGCCAACGTTGAGATAGTACGCTCGCTCTGCAGCAGGGTAACCTTTTGCCATCTCATACTCTTCATCAAGTAGATTATCGATACGAGCGCTAATAGAGGTCGACTCATTCGGATAGTAAGTCACCGCCGTATCAACCAACGAGTAAGAAGAAAGCGTAATATCTTGTGAAGGCCAAGTGCTGTAATCCACATCTGGACGCTTACCGACGTACTGATAGCTAACCGACCAATCCACTTTATCGAAGCTCACTAAAGCATTCCACTTATACATTTCTTTAGCGCGGCGCTGCAACTGATGCCCTTTATCGTCTTCAGCATCTTTGTAATCTGCACTCAACTGGTGCTGCACAATCCCTGTATCAAACTCAGCAACAAGCTCCACACCTTGGATATGTGTTTCACCATCGACATTCAAATATTTGTATGTGGTTGGATGGTAATCGATAAGATTCGTGATTATATAGTCATAACCCGTTACGGACCAAAAAACGCCTTGGACATCACCGCTGAATGCTAGCTCCCAAGCATCTGACTCTTCCGGTTTCAGATCTTTCTCACCGTATGTTGGGTCATACTGTTGATATAGGTTTGGAGCCTTAAACGCAGTACCAAAAGAGGCTTTAACCCCAAACTCTGGTACAAACTGGTAACCAGCCGCTAAACTGTAAGTGAACTCACTACCGTATTCTTCGTTATCATCAAGGCGAGCACTGCCCTCGAGCATTGCTTTATCAATACTAGTGGTTGCCATACCAAACAGAGCGCCATTGGTCCGATCAAACGTTTTATTCGCACTCTTGTCTTTATAAGACTCGTTGCGCCAATCAATACCACCAGCAAACGTCGTATTGTTGTTTAGCAAGTAACTGTTGGTCCACTGGACATTTTGCTGCTCAAGTTCATCTTCAGTACCTGAGTGTTTGCCTTTTGCTTGCTCATAGTTCCAAGACTTCTGTTTCTGTGCCGTTACTTGTAGTTCTGACATCACATTATCAGACTGATACTTACCGCCCAGAGTGACAGAAAGATCATCTTTTTCTGCTTCGTAGTAACCGCGACTGCCGTAGCTGCTGTCATATTGATAAACATTTTCGTAAGCACGTAGGTTACCAAATGCAGACCACTGGTCATTGAAGTTATGCACGTAACCTAGCAGACCATTCTTTGTATCAAAGCCATGGCGATCACCGTCATTAACTCCCGGTACAGGACGAACGTTATAACCATCATCACTTTCACTACCAAGCGCGATATTTAGCTGGCCGCTCTCTGTGACTTTAATACCAGATGCCACACTCAATTCTTGATAATCTAAACTACCTAAACCCGCACTTAACTTCGTTCCTTCTTCGTCAGCACGCGCAATGGTGATGATATTGATCACGCCACCAATCGCTTCTGAGCCATAAAGTGACGCACGCGCACCACGCACGTACTCAATACGTTGAACGTAAGTAAGTGGGATTTGGTTAAAGTCCACAGCGCCCTTCGCTGCTCGCGCAAAACGTACGCCATCAACCAGTACTAAAACTTGGTCGGAACTGGTTCCACGAACAAATAAAGACGCTAACTGACCACGACCACCATTTTGTGAAACTTGAATCCCCGTAAGGCGACGCAATACATCTGGTAGGGTTTTCGCTTGAATGCGATCGATGTCTTGTCGAGTAACTACTTCGACATCTGCCAACGTACGGCTTTCGGCTTGCTCAAAACGGTTTGCAGTAACAACGATGGTTTCGTCAGTGGAGGTTTCTTGGGCCTGTAGATAAGAGACAGGTGAAAGCAGCGATGCCAAAGTTATCGCCAGTGCGGATTTTCTCATTGTATTGTCCTAAATCGCGTAATTCCTTCCGAGCCCTGTCATCATGACAGTCCAGTGCTGTGGCTCAGTTGTTGGCAGGTATTCGGACTCAAGAGCACGGGTGTACCGCCTACTTGCTCGACTTCCCACATAAACTAATGCAGTGTCTGATGAGCGTTCGTTCTCTTTTACCGCTGCGCGTCAGTTCTGGATTCACACCAGATTCCCATTTCAGCCATCTAGATTGCTAGATAGCACCAACTTGAGGCAAATATTATTCAGCTATTGATTATTTGTCCAGCCAATATTGCCCTTAGAAGTTGTAACGTTTTGATTGATTTTGCTTTCTACTCTGCCTGTACGCACTATCTTTAAATCAATTCCAGTACAAAACTGGACATCCTATTGAGATTGAATAAAATCTGCGCTCTTAAATTGAATGCACCATAAAAGGTAAGATCATGGCTACTCTTGATGTAAACCCACAACGCTACCAAGAACAACTGGCTGAAAAAGTCGAACGTCTCACGGATATGTTCGCGCCATACAACATGCCAGAACTGGAAGTGTTTGAATCACCAGAGCAGCACTACCGCATGCGTGCTGAGTTCCGTGTTTGGCATGAAGGCGAAGATCTTTACTACATCATGTTCAACCAAGAAACTCGTGAGAAGTACCGTGTTGACCAATTCCCTGCAGCAAGCCGTCTGATCAACGACCTGATGCCGCTATTGGTTGAAGCGATGAAAGACAACGACTCACTACGTCGTAAACTGTTCCAAGTGGATTTCCTATCGACGCTAAGTGGTGAGATTCTGGTTTCACTCCTTTACCATCGCCAACTTGATGAAGAGTGGATTGAAAACACGAAAGCCCTTAAACAGCGTTTGAATGATGAAGGCTTTAACCTAAACATCATTGGTCGCGCTCGTAAGATGAAGATTGTCCTAGACCGAGACTACGTTATCGAGAAGCTCGATGTAAATGGTCAAAGCTACATCTACCAACAAGTAGAGAACAGCTTCACTCAGCCGAACGGCAAAGTCGCAGAGAAGATGCTGGAATGGGCGGTCGACTGTACCCAAGAAAGCACTGGCGACCTACTAGAGCTTTACTGTGGTAACGGTAACTTCTCGCTGGCGTTGGCACAGAATTTCGACCGCGTACTGGCAACTGAGCTAGCGAAGCCATCTGTGGTATCTGCACAGTACAACATCGCCGCCAATAAGATTGATAACGTACAAATCTTACGCCTATCAGCCGAGGAATTTACTCAAGCGATCGAAGGTAAGCGTGAATTCCGTCGTCTACAAGATGCAGGTGTAGATCTGAAGAGCTACAACTGCAACACGATTTTTGTCGACCCACCACGTGCTGGGATGGATGTCGATACTTGTAAGATGGTGCAAGGTTACGAGCGCATCATGTACATCTCTTGTAACCCTGAGACTCTAAAAGAGAACTTGGACATTCTATGCGAAACACACAACGTGACGCGTTTTGCTCTGTTTGACCAATTCCCTTATACCCACCACATGGAAGCTGGCGTGCTATTGGAACGTAAAGCTTAGTCCACCAGCTTCAGACAAAAAAAGCGAGCTCAATGGCTCGCTTTTTTTAATTTGATTCGTTTTACTTATTCCGCAGAAGTCTTCTTGCTGACAAAACCTAGCTTCTTACCAATCCATGCGAGTAAGATCATTGAAACCATGATCGCAAAGAAGTTTGAGCCTGCTTCTGGGTATTGCGCTTTAATAAACGCAGAGTGACCAAACGCACCTACGAAGAAACACGCCAAGCCAACTAATGGGATATCTTCTGATACCGGATTATTTAGGTACTCTTGGTAAAGAGCTTGTACAGCCAGTACGAGTGCAATCAATGGGAAGATTGAAAAAGACACTTCACTCATGGTCAACCATGACAACAAAGCATCACCACACATACCTGCAACCAGTGCCAAAATCAGCGTTTTCTTTTCAGATTGATTTCCATTCGACATTATTCTATCCCGCCTTTTAATCGGTTACGTTCACGTTCTTTGCGATACCAATAGGCCCCTTTGGCTATCATTCGCAATTGCATGATCAATCGCTCGGCGAGTTCATCGCGCTCACGTCGATCTAAATCTAAAGCTTCAGCTCCCGAACTGAAAACCAAAGTCACAGACGCTTCTGCTTGAGTATACGCCTCTTCTCTGGTCACGCCGGTGCTCATTAAATACTCGGTTAATTCTGCCGCAAAATGCTGGATTTCTCGAGCAACAGCGGTACGAAATTCAGCAGAAGTGCCGGAGCGCTCACGCAACAACAAACGAAAAACGTTCGGACTACTTTCAATGAATTCCATAAAGGTTTCGACCGAGGTACGAATTACGCTACCTTCTTTCACAATACGTTGACGCGCCTGACGCATCAGTTGACGTAGTAGCAAACCGCCTTCATCGACCATAGTTAAGCCTAGCTCATCCATATCTTTGAAGTGACGGTAAAAAGAAGTCGGTGCAATCCCTGCCTCTCGGGCGACTTCTCGCAAGCTAAGGCTGGAAAAGCTGCGATCCGCACTTAACTGACTAAATGCCGCATCGATCAATGATCGACGTGTCTTCTCTTTTTGCTGTGCGCGGATTCCCATCGATTTCATTCTTAACTTGCTCTTTTTCTGTAGGGTACAAGAGCCTCAATATAACGCAATTTGCTCCTACGGAGAAAGATATGTTGCTTCGCTCGCTCTGAGCGCCGAGAACGTTACTATTGGCATGCATCTAATTGCAATGTTCTCGATGCAATTTATAGACATACAACATACCAAATCACCCTTTTGGTCGATTCTGCGTGATCACTTCCACTCTCTAACAGGCATTACGTGTACCAATAGAGTAAATGAGTTAAAATCGCGCTAAAGCAATGTTAAGCAAATATAACAAGGAAGGCATCATGGCGCATGTTAATCACTATGACGTGATCGTAATCGGTAGTGGCCCTGGCGGAGAAGGGGCTGCAATGGGATTAACCAAAGCGGGACTGAATGTTGCCATTGTCGAGAAAGAAAGCAGTGTCGGCGGCGGTTGTACTCACTGGGGAACTATTCCATCTAAAGCACTGCGTCATGCCGTTAGCCGCATCATCGAATTTAATAGCAACCCGCTATTTTGTCGAAACAACACCAGCGTTCATGCAACATTTTCTGACATTTTAGGTCATGCTAAATCGGTCATTGATAAGCAAACTCGACTTCGTCAGGGCTTTTATGACCGTAACTCATGCACACTTTTGTTCGGAACCGCGCGATTTATCGATAACTACTCAATTGCAGTGATGCAAAGCGACGGTACAGAAGAAATCTATTCTGCGGATAAGTTTGTCATCGCGACGGGTTCTCGCCCGTATCAGCCTAACGACGTAGATTTCTTGCATGAGCGCATCTACGACAGTGATTCCATTCTGAGCCTGAAACACGACCCTCGCCATATCATCATTTACGGTGCGGGCGTTATCGGTTGTGAATACGCTTCTATCTTCCGCGGCCTTGGAGTGAAAACCGACCTTATCAATACCCGCGACCGCTTGTTGGAGTTTTTGGATAACGAAGTGTCAGATGCGCTGTCTTACCACTTCTGGAACAGCGGTGTGGTAATTCGTAATGATGAGACCTATGAAAAAATCGAAGGCACAGAAGATGGCGTGATTATTCACCTACAATCTGGCAAGAAGATGAAGGCAGACTGCTTGTTGTATGCGAATGGTCGAACAGGTAACACCGATAAGTTGAATTTGGGTGCAGTGGGTCTGGAAGCGGACTCTCGCGGACAACTAAAAGTAAACCGTAACTACCAAACCGATATCGAACACATTTACGCTGTAGGCGATGTCATCGGTTACCCTAGCCTTGCAAGCGCCGCTTATGACCAAGGGCGATTTGTCGCACAAGCCATTACGAAAGGTCAGGCAGAAAACTATCTGATTGATGATATTCCAACGGGTATCTACACCATCCCAGAGATTAGCTCTGTGGGTAAAACCGAGCAAGAGCTAACAGCTGCGAAAGTACCGTATGAAGTAGGACGCTCTTCGTTCAAGCATCTAGCTCGTGCACAGATCGCAGGAAAAGACATCGGTAGCTTGAAGATATTGTTCCATCGTGAAACCAAAGAAATTTTAGGGATTCACTGTTTTGGCGAACGTGCCGCGGAAATTATCCACATCGGTCAAGCCATTATGGAACAAAAAGGCTCAGCGAATAACATCGAGTATTTCGTCAATACCACCTTCAACTATCCAACAATGGCCGAAGCGTATCGTGTCGCTGCGTTGAATGGTTTGAACCGCTTGTTCTAATCTATGCTTCTTGATAGCAGACAGAAAAACAGCAGGCTTGGACCTGCTGTTTTTATATCAACATTGTGCTAGGAAGGTATCCTTGTGCCATTGGTAGAGAAAGATAACCCCTAAACCAATACCCCGCATCAACATAAAGCTCGTCATTGCAAACCACAGCGCGTGATTTTCCCACTCGGCGAACAAGTAAAAGACAACGAAGAAACTGCTGGTCGCGACAAACATACTATTGCGCATGTCTTTGCCTTTGGTTGCACCGACAAAAATGCCATCCAATAGAAAGCACCACATCGACGCAAGTGGCATCACCACCAGCCAAGGTAGATACACCGCTGCTTGCTGTTGTACCGCCTCAATTGAAGTGATCATGGCGATCAACTGCGATCCCGCCAAACCAAAGAGCGCGGTCAGTCCTAAACAAATAACCAAACTCCAAAAGAAAGTGCCGACAAGCGATTCACTCAATTGTTGCCTATCTTTGGCACCAATCGCCTTCCCGACCATGGCCTCCATTGCGTAAGCAAAGCCATCCATGCCATACGAGATAATCATCAGGAAGCTCATCAGAACCGCATTTGCAGCGACAACCTCATCACCAAAGCTCGCACCTTGGAACGTCATAAAGCTAAAAGCCGCTTGCAGACACAAAGAGCGCAAGAAAATATCGCGATTCAATTTCACGAAGCGCCCTAAACCGTGTTGAGTGCTGGTTAGCAACTTTTGAGGTGATGGTAATTGCCTCTCTCGCCAGGTTTTCCAGACACACATGAGACCAAAACCCATGCCTGAGTAGTCAGCAATCACCGATGCCAGCGCAGCGCCTTCTACTTTCCACCCCAAACCAATCACAAACAACAAATCGAGGGCAATATTAGTCACGTTGGTGATGATCACCATCCACATTGGTGCTTTGGAATTTTGCGTCCCGAGCAGCCACCCCAACAACACAAAGTTCATTAGCGCAGCGGGGGCACTCCACACACGGATAGAGAAATATTGCATGCCGTAGTGTTTTACCTCTGCGCTGGCGTCACTCCAGCCAAAGATCAAATCAGCAATCGGGTTATGGGCAATAAGGAAGACTAACGCAAACAGCAGTGCCATGAGTGAGCCTTGCATAAACACCAAGGCAAGTTGCTTTCGGTCTTCACCGCCATAGGACTGCGCCGCCAACCCTGTAGTCGACATACGCAAAAAACCAAGCAGCCAAAACGTCACGCTGATCATGGTGCTGCCCAACGCAACACCGCCCAAATACCAAGCGTGGTCTAGATGACCAATCACCGCAGCATCGACCAAACCGAGCAATGGAACAGTAATATTCGACAGCACCATAGGTATCGCTAAAGCTAAGACTTGGCGATGAACTTTTGGGTTAGATAAAGGAGAGAAGATTGAATTTGTCACAGGCACCTCATCAGTAAGATCGACGAGTGTACCTGAGCGCTTAACGACTAGCCAATTACCACTTGATGTGAACGAGGACTGGCGTGAGGCGATGCTTCAACATTGGAATCTTATTAAGCCAACGCTGCCAAGCTTTCCAACGAGAACAGAATCTATCGAATGGCGAGAAAGCTTTCGCCCATTGTGCCCATGGTAACCATTGCAATATCTGTGCTGCAGGCGCTTCAAAGCCATGAGCATAACGATCAGAGCCAAGCTTTTTCCCCCACTTGGTTTCCGTTAAATCTCCTGCCAGCACCATACACAGTTCAGCAGAAACAAAATGTCGACCCAAGGTTTGAATAAATTTCGCGACTTGACGCTCTGTGCAATCGAGCAGTGCCATTTCACATAAAATGAGTACCGGTGCTTGCTCTGGAATGGCTAACGTCTCTAGCCACGACATTTCATCCACACTGCCACAGCGATGTTCATAACGTTCATTTTTGTGGAACAAACGCTGACGCCATACCAAATTTTCCGTCACATCCAGCTCTATCCAATGGCAGCGTCCATTATCCAAACGATAAAAGCGGGTATCCAACCCCGCTCCAACATTGATTATCCAAGCATCGGGATACTGCTGTAAGAAGTGACTAACCTGCTGGTCACAAAGCTGAGTCAGCGTCACGTGCAGCAATTGCTTCTGCGCAATATCACCACTCAAACAGTCCGGCGCCATCTTACAGCTCAAACACGCTTTAGCAGCTATCGGATCGTACACCAAGCCATTGTCGACCATGCTTTCACGGCTACGCAATAACAGTGGCTTTAATAAATGGTTAGGAACTTGATGTTTAGACTGAGACATGGGCATTTCCTGCGCCAGAGAGAAAACATAGACATTAATAAAGATGATAATGAATATCAATTACATTATCAAGCTTATAAATTGGTCAAAACAAACAAGGTCAAGATGATGAGCAAGCTTTTGGAGGAAGTAGAAAAAGAGAAAAGACAAAACAGCCCAGATGAACTGGGCTGCTTAAATGCACTTACATCCAATCGGTATTACGAATAATACCAACGGCTAAGCCTTCTATCGTAAGGTGCTGAGACGTTAAGTCCACTTGAATTGGGGCAAACTCTTCATTCTCAGCATGCAGTAATATGGTTGAACCTTTGCGCTCCAAACGCTTCACAGTCACATCATCATCAACACGCGCAACGACAACTTGACCGTCTCTCACGTCTTGGGTTTTATGCACCGCGAGCAGATCGCCATCCATAATCCCGATGTCTTTCATACTCTCGCCATTTACACGAAGTAAGAAATCCGCTTGCGGTTTGAACATCGCAGGATCGACTTGGTAGTGCGCCTCTACGTGCTCTTGAGCCAAGATTGGCTCACCCGCTGCGACTTGACCAATCAAAGGCAAACCCTGCTCATCATTGGCTGCGTCTTCAAGCAGGATACGAATCCCACGAGAAGCGCCTGGAATAATTTCAATTGCTTGCTTACGAGCAAGCGCTTTTAGGTGTTCCTCTGCGGCATTCGCAGAGCGGAAGCCAAGCTCACGCGCAATCTCTGCACGAGTTGGTGGCATTCCGGTGTCGTCGATTTTACTTTTAATCAAATCGAAGACTTGTTGTTGGCGTGGCGTTAACGGCTTCATGTCTCACCTGTCTTTTTATACAGTTAACTGTGAGTATATCCAGTAAATGCTCAAATGAAAACCCAATTGGTTGTTTTTTAATTTATTTGTGGGGAGCTTTCAGCTTACCGATTAAGTTCATTCTTTATTCGTTTAAAACACCGACTTTTCAGTTAATCAAGTCAAAGCAATAACTTAGGGGTTCGACTAATTTACAGCCAATAAAATTAAAAGGTTTGACCAGTTTCTGGTATCCTTGCAGCGCTTAAATTTTATCGCCTAGGCTTATTTCTATTGCCCTACTCATCTCTTTTTATAGAGAAGACATGCAAAGCGGAAACTGAAATAAGGTTAGGCCTGTTTGAATACCTATTGAGGCTGTGAACTTTATGTCTTCTGGACAATCATTTTCACGTTCATTACTAAAACTACCTTTATCGGTACTGGTAAAGGGCACCACAATCCCGTCGAACCCGATTGAAGATCTGAACATCGACCTAACTAAACCGATTGTATATGCCCTGCCGTTCCGCTCGAACGTGGATTTGCTGACACTGCAAAAACAAGCCATGAGCCTTGGTCTACCCGACCCGCTCAGCCCGCTGGAAATCAATGGCAAAACGCTGAACCGTTTCGTCTTTATCGCTGCGCGTCCAACTGTGATGAACAACGATAATGATGTCCCAACCGATTCTGTTTCTCTGTTCACTGACTTACTGGAACTGCACAAGCTGGATAGTGAGTTGGATGTTCAAATGATCCCTGCAACCGTGCTTTGGGGTCGTAAGCCAGGTAAAGAAGAGAACCAAAAACCTTACCTTCAACCGATGAATGGTCCGCAAAAAGCCAAAGCAGTAATAGCGGCGGGACGCGACTGCTTAGTTCGCTTTAGTCCCGTGGTATCTCTGCGTTATATGGCAGACTCTCACGGTACCGACAGCGCAATTGCGCACAAACTGGCTCGCGTGGCGCGTATCCACTTCTCACGCCAGAAACTGGCTGCTTCAGGCCCAAACTTGCCACAACGCCAAGTGTTGTTTGCTCGTTTACTAAAATCTCCAGCTATTGAACTGGCGATTGCTGACGAAGCCAAGAGCAAAAACATCTCGATTGATAAGGCACGTAAAGAAGCCCACGACATCATGGATGAAATCGCCGCCGACTTCTCCTACAGTCTGGTGAAAAACGGCGACCGCATCCTGAGTTGGTTATGGACAAAACTATACCAAGGTTTGCACATCAATAACGCCTCGACTGTGCGTCGTTTAGCGCAAGACGGCCACGAAATTGTGTACGTTCCGTGTCACCGTAGTCACATGGACTACCTGCTGTTGTCTTATGTTTTATACCATGAAGGCATGGTGCCTCCGCACATTGCGGCAGGCATTAACTTGAACTTCTTCCCGGCCGGTCCTCTTTTCCGTCGCGGTGGGGCGTTCTTTATTCGTCGTAGTTTTAAAGGCAACAAACTGTACTCAACCATTTTCCGTGAGTATCTAGCTGAGCTGTTTGCCAAAGGCTATTCAGTCGAGTACTTCAGTGAAGGTGGTCGTTCACGTACAGGTCGCTTACTGCAAGCGAAAACGGGTATGCTGGCTATGACCATCCAAGCAATGCTACGTGGTCTAAACCGCCCAGTAACACTAGTACCGGTCTACATCGGTTACGAGCACGTAATGGAAGTAGGCACTTACGCGAAAGAGCTGCGTGGCAAACGCAAAGAGAAAGAAAACGCAGGGCTTGTACTGCGTACTCTGCGTAAACTGCGTAACTTTGGTTTGGGCTATGTGAACTTCGGTGAGCCAATTCAGCTCAACCAATACTTGAACGAGCATGCTCCTGAGTGGACGAAAGACATCGACAGCATGGGTGGTAACAAACCACAATGGATGAATCCTGTGGTCAACGACCTTGCTAATAAGATGATGACGCACATCAATGATGCGGCGGCAGCAAACGCGTTGACCTTGTGTGCAACCGCACTGCTTGCTTCTCGTCAACGTGCACTTTCTCGTGACTCGCTGATCAATCAGATCGAGTGTTACTTAAAGCTACTCAAAAATAATCCGTACTCAAGCACCTCCACTATCCCTACCGAAAGTGCTGAGGAGTTGGTCGATCATGCAATTTCGCTTGATAAGTTCGTGATTGAAACCGATAGCATGGGTGACATCATTTCGCTGGACCGTAGCCAATCGATCCTGATGACTTACTATCGCAACAACATCATTCACTTGTTCGCTCTGCCGTCATTAATTGCCCAAATGCTCATTCGTCAGCGCAACCTTTCGGTAGCCAAGATTCAAGCGAATGTCGCGCAAATCTACCCATTCTTGAAGAAAGAGCTGTTCTTAAGTTACCAGGAAGACGAGTTAGATGAATTGGTCGTTAAAACGCTGCATGAATTTGCCGATCAGAAAATGATTAGTCTTGATGGTGATAAGCTAGAGATCAATCAATCGAACAACCAGCCTTTGGTTCTGCTAGGTCGTACGATAACTGAAACGCTGCAACGCTACTCTATCGCGATGAACTTGCTTGTTGCTTACCCTGAGCTGGGTAAATCGGACCTAGAGCAGAAGAGCCAAGATATTGCTCAGCGCCTAGGGCGTTTGCACGGTATTAATGCGCCAGAATTCTTCGATAAAGGTGTGTTTACCGCGATGTTCAATACGCTCAAACAGCAAAAATACCTCGATAACGATGGTAACTGTG
This sequence comes from Vibrio sp. 1978, assembly GCF_033344345.1. Lineage (NCBI taxonomy): Bacteria > Pseudomonadati > Pseudomonadota > Gammaproteobacteria > Vibrionales > Vibrionaceae > Vibrio > Vibrio sp. 1978. The sequence continues at coordinate 39,651 of NZ_JAWPOP010000029.1, read as the reverse complement.
ACACGAAGAAAACGCAGCAATTTGCACGGCTACTGTTCACTCTGCTTTATCCAGAAGTGAAACTGACGATCGAAGAGAGTATTCACCAACTTCGGTCGTAACCGTTTTACCTTCGTCCAATAAGAAAAAAGGCATCCAATCGGATGCCTTTTTCTATTTCTTCGCTTACCAAAATGCGACCAGTAACCCTATCGCTATCACCATGCCAACATAATTGTTGTTAAGGAAAGCCTTAAAGCACAACTCACGCTCACGGTGACGAATTAAGTGCTGCTGATAAACAAACAACGACGCTGCAATCAAAAGGGTCCAGTAGTAACTTTGTCCCAATTGGTAGAACTGCCCTAACCAAACCAACATCGCGAGTGTAATCAGTTGCAACACACCAATAATAAGCTTGTCATGACGACCAAACAGAATTGCCGTCGATTTAATGCCAATCTTTAGATCATCATCTCGGTCTACCATCGCATATTGAGTGTCGTACGCAATGGTCCACAAAGCATTAATGAGGAACAAAAACCAAACAATTAATGGTAATTCCCCAGTTTGTGCAGCCCACGCCATTGGAATCGCCCAGCTAAAAGCCAAGCCTAAAAATAGCTGTGGAATATGAGTGTAACGCTTCATAAATGGATAGATGAACGCCAACACAATGCCAGCGAAGGATAGCTGAATCGTCAGCGGGTTCATGGTCAGCACTAACAAAAACGAGCTGATACCCAAAACCAAAAATAATCCAATCGCTTCTTTTGCTGTCACTTTCCCTGATGGCAGTGGACGTTGCTTAGTACGCTTTACATGGCCGTCGACTTTGCGATCTGCAAAATCATTAATCACGCACCCCGCACTACGCATTAGGAAAACACCCAATACAAACACGATGAATACATCCCAACTTGGCATCCCTTGGGCTGAGATAATTAGCGCCCAAATCGTTGGCCACATCAGTAACAGTGAACCAATCGGGCGATCCATGCGCATCAGTTGCCAATATGCTTTGGCTTTTTCTGCGGACATTTACACTGTCTCCTTAGCGTAAACTGGTGAATTAGATAAGAATAACTCGGCGACTAGCATCGGTTTGTGATTCATCCACAACCTTGAGCGTCGTGCTAACAAACGTCCTTCTGGTACGGCTACCCATCCCATTTGCAAAGAGTCCCGCTCAACGTTATCTGCGCTAAACACAGTTAGTCCTAATGGGATATCCCCTTGTTGAGCCAAATCATACTGCTGATCAACTAAGGTTGAACGAGGAATCAATGTCCGCCCAATAACCCAGTTATTATTGTCACCGCACAAAATTACCTCTCTCAGTAAGCAATCTTGTTCGGACAATAACTGGCTTTCGTCCTGTTTTAATGTCGCTGCAGTGACGATCTGATTTTGTAGCAATTCTACCGTTAACGCTTGGCAGTGCTGTTTTAAACGACGTGACAAAGACCCTTGCTCTTCAAGCCAATGCTTGGCAAATTCATTTGGAAATTCGAATTCTTCGGGGTTTTGCCACTCTACTTCCAATAAAGAAGCAAGATAGAGTGATGTTGGCTGATTCATACTAGTATTCAATTGGAGGCTTTATGCGTACAATAAAGCAACAACTTACCGTCCATAGTAATGTATGTAACCGTAAGTTCCGTTATTTGTTATAGACGGCCCATTGTATCAAGACTGAAGCGATTCGAATATCGCGATCCAGAGAAAGAAAAGTTAGAAATATGTACAAACGTTATATAGCCCAAATTATTTTTGCGTTAACCATACTATTCGCCGCACCAAGTTGGGCTGAAACGGAAGAAGCTGGACCTAAGTTGGCATACTTTACCCTAGAGCCTGACCTCACTACTAACTTTTACACCAAAGGCAAAAAGTTAGGTTATGTGCAAGTGCGCATCGACATCATGGTAATGAGTCAACAAGATTTATCAGTTGTTGAGCATCACCAACCTTTGATTCGCGATGCAGTGATTGAATTATTGGGTAAGCAAACAGAAGATACGATTAAGTCCCTGTCTGGCCGAGAAGATCTGCGCAAAACCTTAGTGACGACCCTCAACGAAACGCTTTTGCCTGAAACAGGTAAAACCATCATTGCCGATTTGTTGTTTACAAAATACCTTTATCAATAAACCCAAATCCGTTTTGAACATAAAAAAGACCGCTCTTGAGCGGTCTTTTCATTTCATCTGCTTTAGGCTTGCTGTTGGTATTTCATCTTGCCTGAATCAAACAGCGCAATCGCCATCCCCGACAGTAGCCCAACTAAGTGAGCGGTGTTTGCAATCGCCATAAATGGCTGCACAAAACCAAGAACTAACCATACCAACATAAAGACGATGATTGGCTTGGGTAGCGTAAGGCCTAAATGTGGCAAGCGGTAACCCAATATCCACAAATAACCAAGCAGTGCATAGACCACACCAGACAAGCCGCCGAAGTTAGCCCCTTCAACATAGAACTGGCCTGCCCCTGAAAGCGCTGCCGACACCACAAAGAGTTGCAATAGCTTACCGGAACCGAGACGACGTTCGATGTCGCCCCCCAACTGCCACCACCATAGTAAGTTAAACACGATGTGAGTTACTGAAAAGTGCAGTAACGCATGACTTAGCCATCGCCACACTTGCCATTGTTGCCCCTCAAAAGCCGGGAAGTGCAACAACTTAAACACGCCATTGCCAAAGCCAAACATTTGTAACAAGTAGATGATGATACAGACTGTCATGATCAGCAAAGTCATGGGGCCAGCTTTCGCTTTGACCATGCTCATGATACTCGGGCTGGAATAATGAAATGTGCTCTTACGAGTATCGGCAACGTCCCACGAGGCGGCGCTGTATTTTGAATCAGACGGGTTAGCAAGGAACAGCTTAAGTTCGGCTTCCGCTTCTATTTCATGCTGGCTATCAGTCAGCCACAGCGCAAATTGCCCATCCCCTTCAGGCATCATTTCGATGTCAATTTGGCGAGAGGCCATATAATCAATAAAGGCTTGCGCCATACGTGGATTATTTAACGTTACCAATCTCTTCATTAACTTCTCACTATCGGTAGTTCTGCTCGATGCCAGGCTTCAAAGCCACCATCTACACTGTACACCTGTTCAAAGCCTTGGTTAACTAAATATTGCGCCGCACCTTGGCTACTAATGCCGTGGTAACACATCACCAGAATAGGTTGTTCGAACTCCACTTCATCCATAAACGCAACGATCGTATCGTTAGTTAAATGATACGCAGACTCCGCATGCGCAACGGCAAACGATTGAGGGTCACGGATATCTACAAGCTTCGCATCACCCTGCTCGAGCAGCGCTTGCGCACCTTGTACATCGATATGCTTAAACTGATCCATTTACTTTCTCATTGTCTTATTAATATACCCAAGCAACCTCGAACCTAACGTACTAATCAGCACCCGTGGTACAGCATAAAATCCATATTTGAAGCTGCTTGGGTATACTGCCGCTATTGTAACCTATCCAACGGCAAACTTAGACACATGGATAATCAGGTTTTCCAAAAGTGTACACATTCCAACCATTTGTGGATAAAGCTGTGAATTGCGTTGATAAAGTGTATTTGGATCTTTTGATCCACAATATGTAGTGATGATCCTGATCTAACTGTGTGTATATCTATAACTATCCCCAGATGGAAAAGTGCTTGAATCCCTTATTTTGTCCGGGTTTCGAACAGTTGATAAATAATTACTTCACAGAGTTATACACAGGTAGCACATAAAATCCGGATCGCAAACGCTATCGATTTTCGATCGACAATAAAAAAGCCGAGATCACATGATCTCGGCTTTCTATGAAAATCTTACTTTCAATTAGCAGTGGAAATTAAAATTCACCCACGGCCAATTTTAGTTTCTTCATTGCATTTTTTTCTAGCTGGCGAATACGCTCGGCGGAAACACCGAACTCATCAGCTAAGTCTTGCAATGTTGCTTTCTCATCATCTAACCAACGAGAACGCACGATGCGCTGACTACGCTCATCCAAACTCGCTAATGCATGACCCAAGCGATTGTTGGTATGCATTTCCCAGTTGGCGGCTTCAATGTTGTCGGCCACATCAGACGATTTGTCTTCTAGGTATAGCATCGGCGCTGTGTAAGCGTTTGAACTGTCGTCTTCATCAGTTGGCATATCAAAGGTTGAATCCACCGCCGCTAAGCGTGATTCCATCTCGCGAACTTCAGAAGGCTCAACACCTAACTCGCGCGCAACGGTTTCCACTTCACCGTTGTTAAACCAACCCAAGCGCTTTTTCGACTTACGCAGGTTGAAGAACAATTTACGTTGCGCTTTAGTGGTCGCAATTTTCACGATACGCCAGTTACGTAGCACGTATTCGTGGATCTCTGCTTTGATCCAGTGGACAGCGAAAGAAACCAAGCGAACCCCTACTTCTGGGTTAAAACGCTTAACGGCTTTCATTAGACCGATGTTACCCTCTTGCACAAGATCCGCCATTGGCAAACCGTAGCCAGAGTAACCACGAGCAACGTGAACAACGAATCGTAGGTGCGAAAGAATTAGACCTTTTGCAGCCTCAATCTCACCTTTATAGTGTAATCGTTCTGCCAGCTCACGCTCTTCGTCTGCAGTCAGCATTGGGTAGCTGTTTACTGAGCGAATATAGCTATCAAGGCTATCTTGCGTGACTAGAGCCATCGGATACGCTTCTTTTGTCATTCAATTCCTCATCAATCTCTGATCTGGAGCATTACATTGCAATTTAGCTTCGATATCTTGAACTCAAAATGAACAAGTTTCAAGAAGGGGAAGCAATTATCCATAAACATTTGGTCTAAGCAAGGGTTCAAAATTAGCTAGTGCTAATAAAATCCAAGTAATAAGACCGCCATCACTTAAACTGGTTCAATTTCTTTTAAATGTCGTTGCGCAGAAAAGCGCGCCGCAATACATCCCAAAAGACTCCCAATGATGATTAGTAACAAAGATTCATCCCAACTTAGACCAATCAGGCGGAACTGGCTATCGTACAACGCAGCAAGGTCTTCCACCGCACTATTCATGACAATGGTCACTAAAGCCGTTACCAACCACGCAATAGTGGCACCTAACACGCCAAACCACATACCTGTGTACAAGTAAGGGCGCAGAATGAAACTGTCCGTCGCACCGATCAGTTTCATGGTTTGAATCTCTTCTTTATTCGCCAGCACATTAAATCGCAATGTATTGCCAACGATTAAAAATACCGCACCGAGCATCAGCACTGTCAGGGTAATGACAATAATACTCGCGAGAGTTTTGATTGCATCAAGACGCGCCAGCCAGTCTTCGTCAAGTCTCACGTCGGTCACATCTTGTTGCTCTCGAACGTCTTTGGCTAATGACTGAATATCACTTTTTAGCTCCGAATCTGGCGTAATCACCAACACACCAGGAAGCGCATAGCCACTTAAAAGACTGATAGCTTGGTCGAACCCTGCATATTGGCTTAAATCAGATAGACCTTGTTGCGGTGAAATATATTCTACCTCTTTTACCAAAGGCCAAGTTTCAATTTGATCTTTGAGAACCATCACTCGCGCATCCGGCATGCCTTCAACTAAGTAAGCACTAACTTGTGAAGGAGAAGCGACATCTTCCGCTGCCCCTGCAACGTTTTTCCCCAATAGATACAAACAAGCTGGCATGGCAAGTGCCATGGAGATGACCGCTAGGGTCAGAATGTTGCCTAGTGGTCGTTGCCATAAGGCGCTAAAAGAGGATTTAGCTTGTTTTGCGTGGACAGAGAAAAAACCATCGGTATTCGCACGCTTGGCACTGCGGCCTTTCCCCTTCTTTTGGGAGTGCTTGTTACCTGCCATAGTCTTCTACCTCACTTAGGAAGCCTTGGTTCAATTCAAAATGACGATACTGTGGGCGAGTGTTTACTAACCCCACATCGTGCGTGGCAAGTAAGATTGTCACGCCCGCACGGTTAAATTCTTCGAATAGACGCAACACACGGTTGGATAATTCTGGGTCAAGGTTACCCGTAGGCTCATCAGCCACCAGCAACGTTGGTCGATTAACCACAGCACGGGCAATACCGACGCGCTGTTGCTCACCACCAGAAAGTTGACTAGGTAGACAACGAGCTTTATCGAGTAAGCCCGTTTTATCTAACGCCGCAGAAACACGGCGTTTGATTTCGTTTTCAGAAATCGATTCGATACGCATTGGCAGAGCGACATTGTCGTACACACTGCGATCCATCAATAGGCGATGATCTTGAAAAACAATCCCAATATTGCGGCGCAAAAAAGGGATGTCTTTGCCTGGAATACGCGTGATGTCGTGGCCATTAAAATGGATTTTGCCATCGGTTGGTCGCTCTATCGCGCAGATCAATTTCAGCAAGGTACTTTTACCAGCCCCGGAATGTCCGCCTAAAAACGCCATTTCACCGCGCCTCAGGTGAAAATCGACTTTTTGCAGTGCTTGTCGACCACCTCGGTAAGCTTTGCTTACTTGCTGAAATTTGATCACCGTTGATTTCCTCTAACTCTTTTTATTCTTCACGACTAAACAGTGCGTCAATAAACTCTTGAGTTTCAAATGGACGCAAGTCTTCGATACCTTCACCCACACCAATGTAACGAATTGGAATACCGAACTGATCAGCGATAGCGAAAATTACGCCGCCCTTGGCTGTACCATCCAGCTTAGTCAAAGTAATCCCGGTTAGAGGGGCAACATCACTGAAAAGTTTCGCTTGGCTAATGGCATTTTGTCCTGTACCTGCGTCAAGCGTTAGCATGATCTCATGTGGTGCAGAGTCATCAATTTTCTTCATCACACGTACAATCTTACGCAGCTCTTCCATTAGGTTCGCTTTGTTCTGTAGACGACCTGCTGTATCAGCAATCACCACATCCACACCACGTGCTTTTGCCGCTTCAATCGCATCATAGATAACAGAGGCACTGTCTGCGCCAGTATGTTGAGCAATCACAGGAACATTATTACGTTCACCCCACACTTGTAGCTGCTCAACCGCTGCGGCACGGAAAGTATCTCCCGCTGCAAGCATCACTTTTTTGCCTTGAGTTTGGAACTGCTTGGCAAGCTTACCGATGGTCGTGGTTTTACCCACGCCATTTACACCCACCATCAAGATGACGTAAGGCGTTTTGTTGCTATCGATTTCTAGTGGCTGTTCGACTTTAGAAAGAATCTCAGCCATTTCTTCTTTCAACAAACCATAAAGGGCTTCGCCGTCTTTCAGATCGCCACGTGTGGCTTTTTCTGTCAGGTTGTTGATAATTTTTGTTGTGGTATTCATGCCCACATCAGCAATAAGCAGTTGCTCTTCTAGCTCTTCAAATAAGTCTTCATCGATTTTCTTACCGCTGAACAGACCGAAGAAGCCAGCACCAATATTTGCTTTTGTTCGGCTTAGGCTGCGTTTAAGACGAGCAAAAAAGCTTTCTGTTGGCTTTTCTTGTTCTTGAACACGAGGCGCGGCCGATACGACTTCTGGCTCCTCTGCTTCTGCTTCTGCTTCTGCTTCTGCTTCTGCTTCTGCTGGGGCAGCCTCTGATTGTTTCTCTTCTTCTTCAAGTTCTGGCGTTGCTTCCGCTTGCTCAGCAACCGCTTCGGTTTGCTGCTCTTCAGAAGGCGCTTCCACTGCTTCTTCTTTTACTGTTTCTTCAGTTTTTGGTTTTGGGCTTTGTTCTTCGTCACCAAAACCTAGCCACGAAAGTAATCCGCGCTTCTTTTTTTCCGTCATCTGGGGCTATCCTAGATTGTTCTTTTATCTATTAATGACTCTTTTTTGACAAGATTATTATCTGTCTAAAAAAGGCTAATGACAAAGTTCTGAAAACTTTCCGATTAGGTAATTCTAATCTTATTAGTGTTACACTCTGTCATCTTGAATATTCTGGGCTGTATCCAAGCTCCAAGCTTATTGCTTGGGCGATTAGATATAGTATCACTTTATTAGCGGTCAAAAAATCTATGGTAAGACGTCGCCAGCAAAACTCATCACAAAAAAAGCCAACAACGGGCTTTGTTCGCATTATTAGTGGCTTATGGAGAGGCAGAAAACTTCCTGTACACGATGCTGAAGGCTTACGCCCCACGACAGATCGCGTCAAAGAAACGCTGTTTAACTGGTTAGCTCAAGATGTACCACAGGCAAAATGTCTCGACTTGTTTGCTGGCTCTGGCGGCTTGGGATTTGAGTCAGCTTCGCGCCAAGCAGAGCAAGTGACCATGGTTGAGCTAAACCCACAAGCTTTCCAACAGTTACAAAAGAATGTTGCCTCTCTTAACGCGAACAACATCCAAGTGGTAAATACCGACGCACTGAGTTTTTTGAAGCAACCGGGTTCTGCTCACCATGTGGTGTTTATTGACCCACCGTTTCGCAAAGGTCTATTGGATGAGACCGTGGCTCTGCTAGAACAAAATGGCTGGCTCGCGGAAGATGCGATGATTTATATTGAAACAGAAAAAGAACTCAATATTGCCGACTTACCAGAAAACTGGCAATTACATCGAGAAAAAACAGCAGGCCAAGTGAGCTATCGTCTTTACGAACGTACCTCCGCATAACGCCTCGATTTAAAAGGATACTTAAATGAAAGCACTAATTATGCTGGCCAAAGCGGCTATCGCCTTTGTTTGGTTAGTATTAATCCTAAATATTTTTATGCCCTTTCCCGGCAATGCCGCGATTGCGCTTTACATCATGACCGCTTTTTTGTTCATCATGCACGGTTTACAAATGGCCATCTTCATTGGTGCATTTGGCGACAAAATAAAAATGAGCAGTTGGGAAAAATATTCAATCCTGATTTTTGGTATTTTTGCCCTACTCGATATTCGTCGTAAACACATGATGTAATCGCTAAGATACGAAAAAGCCGCTCTTGTGAGCGGCTTTTTTCTGCGTTTCGTTCGTCACCCAATGTAACTTTTTACACCATCCAAGAACATTTGAGTGGAGATCATCACCAGTAACAAGCCCATTAAGCGTTCTACCGCCTTCAAGCCACGTTCACCCAACAAGCGATTAAAGAAGCCATAAAACATCAGTATAAAAAATGTTGCGCCCCACGCAATTACGACTGATGCTGACATTTCCAACATTTTCTCTGGATGTTGCGAAGACAGTAAAAGCAAGGCTGCAATCACTGAAGGGCCCGCGATCATAGGAATGGCCATCGGAACAATAAAGGGCTCCTCGCCTGCTGCCAGTCCAGTGATGCTGCCAGCACTCGGGAAAATCATCTTAATCGCAATAATGAAGAGAATAATGCCACCTGAAATGCTGAGCGTTTCTGGCTGGACATGCAAAAAACTTAAGATGCTTTGTCCTGCAAACAGAAACAACATCAAAATCAGTAAGGCAAACAGTAGTTCACGAATCAATACCTTACGACGACGCTTGGGATCGATATGTTTGAGAATAGACAACACAATCGGCAAGTTACCGAGAGGGTCCATGATTAGAAACAGCATGGTCGCTGCAGAAAGAATGTCCATATTCTGGCCTCACCTCAAAAATGGCGGCCAGTGTATAGCAAACTGACAACATGAGTATATGACTGAGGGCGAAAACACCATAGTCACCCTCGATCTTAGCCGCCGTTTAGTGATTGCAAACTCGCGCCATATTGACCACAAACTTACCTTCAAGCTCACGAATTTTGTCGCGCTTGAGCAAAAATGCTAGTAATGCATCTAAGTCTAGATCATTCAGTTTACAGGTGTGAAAGCGAACGCTAGCACCAAAGTGCTGTGTGAGGGCTTCGCGATCCATTGGTGTTTCTCTAAGTAGGTTTAGCAGCTCGTGAGCATGGATTTCACTCATTATTGACTCCAGTTATTAAGAACAATGCGTTCAGTTTACTGAAATCCTCAAGAGCTGCTTTGACTTAAATTAGTAAATGATTGAGGCAACAATGAGGGCATGAGCAAAAAAGTAACTGCCACTCACCCACAAATAGGCGTGTTTCATCGGTTTTCGATAACCGTGTATCGCGTATGCCAGCGCCGAATAGATGAGAACTAAGGTTCCGCTAAAGCCGATAGCATTGGCGTAACTCGGCACTTGTAACCAAACTTCACCGGCTGCCCAAGCAAGTTGAACCAGCATCATCCCCATGATCACAACAGGGAATACTAGAGAGTCGAGTTGAGGTAGCAACAAAAAGAACGCCACGATACTCGCTGCAAGCAACAGGGCCAACAGCCACCAGACAATCTCACCATTAAGCTGCACCCAAAATGACTTGCTGTAGCATACCTGGGCAACCAGATAAGCCGTAAAATAGATTAGCTTACGAGTTTTAAACGAGTGCAGCGTATCTGCCACCATAGACACAATAAGCCCACCCGCAATCCAGTAGGTATATGTTGCGGATGCACCTTGAGTTAACACCAACACAAGAAGAAGTAGCAGAGTAAAGATTTTAAACACGAGGGATTGTGTCGGGTTAGCTTGCTTTGCTCCCAACACGGAATACACACCTGATAGCCCTATCGCCAGCCAACTCCACATGCAGTATACACCTTTTACTTAAACTCGCCGCTAGTCTAGGTAGACCAGTTTTGATGTAAAGACACAATCTACGAAAGTTGGATCTCGCTAGCGATTCGAAACATTTTGTAACCCTCAGCCTACGTAATAATAAAGCCGATGAGCCTGAATGATGCCACTAAACATTGGGGCCAAGCTTTGCTCATCAGCCGAACCCATCAAATCACACGACACAATAACCAACGCTTTCTAAAACTATTTAACTGAAAAACAGATAAGTGCTCCAGGTAAGCCGCCATTTCACAAACTGACGATTAAACCACCAGGATGTATGTAATGCAGGCAACAAGAATAAATAACAGACACAAAATAGAAAATAGTCTTAGTAGCGCTCTAAGAGAGGAGAAACCACTGATGACTAGGGGTAAAAACTAAGAAAACCGACCTTAATTCAGTAAAAAAAACATCAGACAAGAAAAGTAAGTCAATGATAAATAAAACCATAATTTCAATAACAGATAAAAGTGCGGACTTCATAAACCATAGAATCACTAAACACTTTTGAAGCCCATATTTTCTCATAAGGTAAGAAAATCTCACTCCATGCTTTCGATTTGACGATGCAACCTCATAGCACATTTTTTAATTTTCTCAATTTTTGAGAAATACAGACAAAATAAACACCCAACATACCACTCGAAACAAAAAACAATTACAAAGCCAACATCACAAACCATTTAACATTATAAAATCATACACTTAAAACAAAAAAGGATAGAAATAAAACAATGTGAACACTTTAAATACAGCACAAAAAACATAGTTTCATTAGTCAGAATCACGTAAAACCAGACAAGTTAAGTGTGGTTTTTGAAAAGATTAACGAGCATATGTTGATCAAACCCCAAAAACAGTGCTATATTAAATTCATCGAGTTCATCAAAGATTAAGGGGTAGTGTTATGATTTCATCTTCTCAAAAACAAGGGCTGGTTATGATTGCAGTGGTTGTGGGTTTAATGACACTGCCAATGATGTACTAACCCAATGATTTAAAATAAAAAAGGACGCAAATGCGTCCTTTTTTATTTATCTGTATAGCTCTACTGAATGTGCTTAGACAAAATATCCCAGTGCATATAGTAGAAACCAAGAGCGGCCAGCGTAATCAACGTCATTAGCAAAATTGCTGTACGCCAAATAAAGCGAGAGCTTCTTGGTGTCAGCTCTTTTTCACAAGCATCACATGCCGCCATAAAGCCTTTACGATCATCCAGCTTGTAATCGTCTTCGTGCACCACTTTGTTACGCACGGTTGCGATGAATCGAAGCTTTGCTATCACGTCATGCGGTAAACGTTCTTCACAACTATTAATAAGTTGGTGCAACCCTTTCCCTTCTGCATGGTACTGAGTACGCAAAAGTTTTTCGATCGTTCGGGTACGCATGACTACTTTTTCAATATCTGACATCGTAACCCTCCTTACCAGACCCTTCCTATGTTCATTATTTTTATTCTTCTATAAATTTAGAGCTTTTTCGAGCCGTTAAGTGCAATTTTACTTTCAATTTGTGCCCTTGAGCTCATATAGCCAGACAAGTGAAAGCTGCTTAGTTCAGCTTTAGTGACGTAGCTTACAGATGAAGCAACAATTTCATCGCGTCCCCATTGAGATAAACCGTGAAGTGCGCCGAATAAAATTCATGTCCCTTTCATTAGATTATGAATAAGTTACCTCAACTCATCGTTTCGTCAGCGAGTTCTGTAGAATGGGACCCGATAAAACATTGGAGGTTAATATGCCAATCTCACTTATTTTCGCCCTATTCGCCCTTATTGCCTTGGGCGCGTGGGTGTTTTTCCGTTTTTATAGTAAGCACTATGTGGGCGAAGACGCTCCAGAGCAAAGCGCGCAGGTAACGGTTTTAGATAAACAAGCGATAGACATACCAAACGCACCACCAGGTCAAGACGATCAAGAGTATTGGATTTACGTTCAACGTGGTTCTATCGGTCCAAAGCGTGAATTCCAAATTGGAGTACATTACTACCATGCACTCAACCCTGGAGATAAGGGAACACTGACCTATCGCGGCAACAAGTTCCTTCACTTCGCTATCAAACGTTAAGGCAGTAACCAACGAGTCTTGGCAGAACGAGAAAAGAGATAGCTCATCGCCAAGGCTCCAGATCCACTTAGAACGATCCAGACTGGAATCACCCAAGCAGGATGTCCTGTGTACCAACCGAACTCTTTCATCGGCCATAAGAAAATAGGGTGAAGTAAGTAAATCCCCAAGCTGTGCTGACTGATCACACTGACCACTTTTTGTACTTTTGGTGATAAGCCTTCACCAAAGTAACGCCCGATCATAAAAATCATCGAAGCCGCTAGAATCACATTCAGTGTTTTATAAGAGAGCCAGCGCCCAACCGTATACTTCTCCGCCTCTAAGCTATTTGTCACAACCATCGTAAAGGTCACTGCCAACGCCACGAGTCCTAGCCCAACAAATAAGGTCACCATAGAGCGATTCAAAGGTACCTTTTGAAATAAAACATACCCCAGTGGAAGGTAACCCATATAAAGCCACATCTGATTACTCCAAGGGCCATCAATCTTGAACAAGAACAGAGTGCTGGTGAAAAGCCAAAATGCGAGATAGGTATACAAGACGTTGTCATCCACGTTGCGTACCATCCATTGAAACAGCGGAATCACAAAATACAGTGGTATAAAGTAATAGAAAAAGCCGAGATGGTAATACGTTGCTTGGAATGGGCTATTGCTTAATACCTCTTTTACGGTTTCAAAATCAAAGCCTTGAGAAGTCCAGCCTGAAAGGTATGCATAAAACATCGACCAAATAAGAAATGGAACTAAAACTTTGCCCAAACGCCTTTTGATATAATACTTACCGTCAAATGGTCGAGTGTCACTGAGCATTAGCGCTCCGGTGATCAAAATAAAAACTGGCACTGCCCAGCGGGTTACGCTATTCACGCCTACCGCTGTCAGCCATTGGTCAAATGGAATCACTCCTAACTCATTTCGATACGGTGCCAAGACGTGAATGGCGATCACTGCTACCGCTGCGAAGCAGCGCAATAAATCAAAAAACAGAACCCTTTCTCTCATACCTTTCCCTACTTTGAGTCGCTTATCGTTTATAGCATAGGGTAAATCTCAACCAGTGAAATAGTTAACAATCTGTTTTTGCTTATTTTTAACTCAACAATGACCTACAACGGGGATTTCATCACCACTCTAATCACTTAACGAGAACCAAAAACCAAGCATCAGTATTCACTCTCCATGCCAAACCGACACAATCTGATTACACCAAACGGCGCATAAGAAACAAAAATGGCTCCGATTTGGAGCCATTTATACCATCTACAGATAGCGATACTGGGGATAGTTACGCAGTAGCAACATCAGCTTTTGGCAACTTAATTGAAATCAGCGTCGTCAGTGCCAAGAAAGCAAAAGAAACCCATAAGCACGCCGCAAGACCAGCCTCTTGGTAGATCCAACCCGATAATACCGTGCCAATCAAACGTCCCATCGCATTGGCCATGTAATAAAAACCGACATCCAACGAGACGCCATCGCCTTTAGCGTAGCTCACTATCAAGTACGAGTGCAGCGAAGAGTTAATGGCAAACACAGCGCCAAAAATCATCAAACCTACCACAATCACCAATTCAGGCTGCCAACCGATTTGCACACCATAAGCAATACCAGCCGTAATTAACGCTAGGACTCCTGCCCACACCAATGCTGCACTACCATCAGGCACACGACCTTGCGCTTTGCCAGTAATACGCGGCGCAATGCCTTGCACAAACCCATAAGCAATGACCCACGCAGCGAGAAAGCTACCAACCCACAAGTGATCCCAGCCAAACACGCTACCAAGATAAATAGGCAGAGCAACGACAAACCACACATCACGAGCACCGAATAAGAACATGCGAGCTGCGGATAAAATGTTTATCGATTCAGACTTGGAGAATATTTGGCGAAACTTAGGTTTACTCTTTGCTTTACCCATGTCCGCTTCTAGCCAGATCATGCTGCAAACAAACACTAATGTAAGTACACCCGCCATAATAAACATCGAGTTTTGAAAACCCACCCAAGACAGCAGCAAGCCGCCAACAAAAAAGCCCGCTCCTTTGAGTGCATTCTTCGAGCCAGTTAAAATCGCTACCCATTTGTAGAGCGCACCTTGCTGCTCGTCTGGTACTAGCGTTTTAATCGCGCTCTTAGCACTCATTTTGTTCAGATCTTTGGCAATCCCCGACAGAGCTTGCGCTGCCATCACCCAAGGAATGGTCAGCCATGCATTTGGTACTGCGAGCATCAGCAACGCAAACACTTGCATCGCTAAACCAATGTTCATGGTTTTATTTAGGCCTAACCTTGCGCCCAACCAACCACCAACCAGGTTTGTCACCACACCAAAAAATTCATAGAAAAGAAACAGTGAGGCAATAGCTAACGTGGAATAACCTAAGTCATGAAAATAGAGCACCACCAGCATACGCAGTGCGCCATCGGTCACCGTAAAGTTCCAATAGTTAAACGTCACTAACATGTACTGACGAATACTTTTGCTTAATTGAGAAATCATATTGACCTCATATGTACAGCGATAGAAGCATTTAGATCATCATGTTCTAAATACTTTCTAACCTGTACAGCAACATTGACCAATATAATGTTGCTGTGATTTTTAAAAAATGCCCCAACATCAATAAAAAGCAAAATACACCTTAAAAACAATGCATTAGTTAATATTAATGGCTTTTTTTGTAAACAGTCGTATCCTGAAGAAGCTCGAATTTAGCTTTTGGATCATAATGAACCAAAAGCTATTTAAGCTGATCAAGCGTCTTGAGCCACGCGTTCGATGTACTCAACTTGCACAGGTTTTGTAAATGCACCAGGGCGCAATGCCTGCACTTCTCGCACGATATCTTCTAACTGCCATTCCTTTTCTAGGAGTAGGTGAGCAGCGAACAAACCTGTGCGCCCCGAACCACCCATACAATGCATCGCAATTTTGCCACCTTGAGCAAGAATCTCGTGCAGTTCCGGACTGGCTTGTTGCCACTTCGTCGCAAATTCTTCATTTGGTGCGCAGTCGTCTTCAATCTCGATCTGGAACCATTTCATACCCAGTTGCTGAGTGGCTTCACCCAATGCAGAGACATTCTTCGCAGCTAATTCACTATCATCTAATGCAGTAACGACCGCTTGAACACCCTGCTCTTTCAACTGTTCTAACGACGCATGCAAATCGACACCTTTCGTTCCTGGGCACGGTGTTAAGATTAAAGCACCGGAGTCCAAATCTAATTGCCATGTAGGATGAGACATTGTGACCCCCTTTTAAGCCAAACCAACGTTACGAACCAGCTCTGCTGTGCGCGTTGCATAACCCATTTCGTTATCGTACCAAGCATAAATCTTAACCATACGAGAACCCACAACCATGGTTGATTGCGCATCAACGATGGTTGAACGTTGGTCGCCTTTATAATCGATAGAAACTAAAGGACGCTCTTCGAAGCCAAGGATGCCTTTCAAATCACCTTCAGATGCTTCTTTTAACAG
Organism: Vibrio sp. 1978; assembly: GCF_033344345.1. Lineage (NCBI taxonomy): Bacteria > Pseudomonadati > Pseudomonadota > Gammaproteobacteria > Vibrionales > Vibrionaceae > Vibrio > Vibrio sp. 1978. The sequence continues at coordinate 23,505 of NZ_JAWPOP010000029.1, read as the reverse complement.
TGCATTCACTTCTTCTGCTGTGGTATCACGCTTCACATCAAAAATGATGTCTGTTAACGATGCGTTTGCTAGAGGTACGCGAACCGCATGACCATTAATTTTGTCTTTTAATTCTGGGAAAATTTCGACAATCGCCTTCGCGCTACCCGTCGTAGTCGGGATAAGGCTCATGCCGCATGCTCTTGCACGGCGTAGATCTTTGTGTGGCGCATCCAAAATAGTTTGCGTATTCGTCAGGTCGTGAATGGTCGTAAAAGAAGATTGTTCGATACCCAATTTCTCATGAATGACTTTAACCACAGGTGCGATACAGTTAGTCGTACACGAAGCTGCTGTCACGATACGATGTTTTTCAGGGTCGAAAATATGGTCGTTCACGCCCACCACAATGTTCGCGATACCTTCTTCTTTCACAGGTGCGCTTACCACGACACGTTTCACGCCTTGCTCTAGGTATTTGTTTAGGAATGATGTTTTGCGATGTACGCCTGTCGCTTCAATCACAACATCACAATCAGACCAGTTCACCGCATCGATATCGCGTTGTTGAGTCGTGGCGACACGCTTGCCGTTGATGACGAGCTCACTGCCTTCGACCTGAACTCCATGATGCCAACGACCTTGCACTGAATCGAATTCTAATAAGTGACCAAGCGTAGCGGCGTCACCTGCGACATCGTTGATTAACACAAACTCCAATTCTGGCCAATCAAATGCCGCTCGCAGCGCTAAGCGACCAATTCGGCCAAAGCCATTAATTCCTACTTTAATTGTCATAGTTTTACCCTCTAATCTTCTACCTTGAATCTCTATTCGCTGTTAACAGCAAGCCTCACGACTTTTATCGTGTAAGCGTGTGATGTCGTCTTGGTATTCCTGCTTCAAACAGTTTGATGCCACTAAGTCTTCAATTAACTTTCGCACCCAACCTGGCAATTGCTGTGATAACTCGTAATACACCCATTGCCCTTGGCGTTTATCCACCAAGATGCCACTGGACCGTAACTGAGCAAGATGACGAGAAACTTTCGGCTGGCTCTCTTGCAGAGCAAACGCCAAATCACCAACGCAAGTTTCACCTTCACGGGCCACGAGCATTAAACAACGTACGCGTGTTTCATCGGATAACAGCTTAAAAAACTGATGTGGAAGCATAATGAACATACCTATATATGGATATGCGTATATGTTTATTTAATTAAGATATATCGTCAAGAGGAAACCGTCCATCGTCATAAAAGTTTCACATCTAACGAACAGCTTGATTGTAAAGAGAGAGATTCAAAGAGATAAAAGATAAGACACGAAATTATGCAGTCGCGATGCTTTGACTCCAGCGAACCGCTTCACCTAAGGAGAGCTTCACTTCCTCTAAAGGCAACCCCAATTGCATCGTGATTTTTTCAACCCCTGACCAATCGGCACGCTCGTAGCACTCTTCGAGGGAAATAAGTGCACCATAAACCCCTTTGCGATGTAATAGCGCTTGTTGTACTGAATGACTAAGCGGTAACTGCCTAACTAAAGATTCCACCGAAAGATCCAACAGCGCATCTAGAATCGACAGCAAACCAACCATAAAACCTTGTTCGTTGAGGTGAGAGAAGGGCTGATAGCGCGACATCAATTGGCAAAATTGAGCTCGTTGCAATGAAAGGTGATACAGCTCTCGAGGCTTGTTACTGGAGATATACGATGCCACAACCAAAGAGACAAACTGCTTAAGGTTATCCTGGCCAAGATAAATCAATGCCTGACGAAAAGAGCTGATTTCGACAGCCAAATTCGGCGCTTGCGTATTTACAAAACGCAATAATTTATATGACAACGCGACATCTTGCGTAATGATGGACTCGATACGAGTAAAGTCAGGCTCAGGAGCACAAACTTCACGAAACAGTTGCAATGCCAACACTTGCTCAGGACTGACGTATTTAGTCTGCGAGACGAGTGGCTTGCTAAAAAAATAACCTTGGAAAAATTTAAAGCCAGCCGCTTTCGCTTGCTCAAACTCTTCTGCGGTTTCAACACGTTCTGCTAAAAAGTGGTATTTGACGCGTTTGGCAAGGTGTGTTGTGACAAGTTCACAGGCCTTTTCGAGCCCCATCGCCATAATGTCGAGCTTCACAATATGCACATATGGCAAAAAACGGCGCCATTCTGGTGTTAGGGTGAAGTCATCCAAAGCGATCAAGTAACCTTCTCGATAAAACTCACGAATCGCATCAAGAAGCTCATCCGTAGGTTGGCACGTTTCCAACACTTCGATGACAATTTTGTTTTTCGGCAAACTGCGCGGCAAACGTCGCACCAAACTTTGATGAGGAAAGTTAATAAAGCATCTTGAAGAGGCAATCACTGGGTTAGTACCCAGTGATAGGAAGTTTTCGACGATCAGTCGGTATGTCGCTCGATTTGAATCAATATGTGAAGGGTATGCGTTACTCTCCCCGTCTCGAAACAACAATTCATAACCCAGCGTCTGTCTTTTTCGGTTAAAGATCGGCTGGCGAGCGACATACGTTGTATTCATGCTAAAGAAGGACCTATAAATGGCTTATGACTTTGCAGCTGCTAATAATGCACCACAACCCATGAACATTGAACCGAATACTTTGTTTATTTTTCCCATGATTTTATCGGAGCGAATAAAGCGTCCCATTTGTGCTGCCAAGCTCGTGTAACCCAACATTACACACGCATCAATCACGACCGTAGTGACGCCAAGCACCAACAGTTGCGTGATTTGGTCTTTTGCCGGGTCAATAAACTGCGGGAACAACGCCACCAGAAAAACAATCGATTTAGGGTTGGTGAGGTTAATTAACACAGCCTTGTACAACAGCGCCGTGCCTGACATCTCGTTGTGGTTTTCAGCTGCGACTAAGCTTGACGTATCGCGCCATTTCAGAATCCCCAACCAAACCAGATAAGCGGCACCAACCCATTTAATGACAGAAAATGCGGTTGCTGACTGCGCGACAAGCGCACCAATACCCGCCCCCACCAGCGCGATGTGGATAACTAAACCAATTTGTAAGCCAATAATGGCACCCAGTGATTTACGGGTACCGTAACTCAAACCATTACTGATTGAGTTCACCGTGCCAGAGCCCGGAGCCAAACTAAAAACGATTGCTGTTACTACATAAGCTAACCAGACATGGGTATCCATTGCATTTCCTCACTAATTCTTCGATGATACATCGCGTAAACAACGTATCTTCAGGTAATCAACTAATGGCGACTAACCATTCACCTTTGACTTATACTCAAGAGACATTATTTGAGCAAGCAATTGGTGGTCCGATCGCAGCACTTTGGCAAACTCGCCAAGAGGGCTTTGTTAAAGGGACTGAGAAAAAGAACATTTACTGGTGCAAGCTAACCAACCCAGAGCATAAAAAAGCCGTGCTCATCGTAAATGGACGCATTGAGTCTTCCTGGAAATACCAAGAGCTGTTTTACGATCTCTACCGCCAAGGTTTCGATGTCTATTCCTTTGACCACCGCGGACAAGGTTTATCAGATCGTTTATTATCTGACTCAGATATGGGTCACGTCTATGACTTTACTGATTATATTGATGATATGGACATCGTCGTAAAAAAACACGACCTTAGCGAATATCAACAATGCTTCATCATCGCGCACTCTATGGGCGGCGCGATCGCCACACGTTACCTGCAAACTCACCCAGAACACCCTTTTACTGGTTTGATTCTAAGTGCGCCCATGTTTGGCATTAACCTGCCATGGTACCTATCACCAATAGCGATTCCGGTCACACAAATTATGTCAGCGGTATCGACTTTGCCACGCTATGCACCAGGACATCAGGCCTACTTCCCTAAGCCCTTTGAAGATAACCCACTTAGCCAAAGTTACGGCCGCTACCAATGGTTCCGAAACCTATATACGGAAAAACCGGAACTGCAAGTCGGTGGGCCAAGCACTCGCTGGGTTTGGCAAGGGCTCATGGCCGCTAAGCAGTGCTTTTTATTAACTCGCCAAGTCAAAATACCAGTAATCCTAATCCAAGCCGGAAACGATCGGATTGTTAGCAACCTCGCGCAAAAGCGTTTTATTGATAAATTGCGGAAAACCAACCCGCACGCGGAGCTGCTTTCTATCGAAGGCGCACAGCATGAAATCTTGTTCGAGACCGACAAGTATCGTAATCAAGCGCTCGATGCGATTTTCCGCTTTATGAATGACCCTAAATCACCATCAAACGAACAAGCACAATAAGAACTCTAGGCGACCATTTCACGACTAAGATTAAAGAGGAAATGTCTACACATCGATTTACCCTCTTTTTCATCCTCATTTTGGCGTACACTGCTTGAACTTGGCTACTTTGACACTGTGTTTAACCGCATAGTGCTATGAGCCCAAGTTCCCCCGCATTCGGAGCAGTACGATCTAGTCAGTCTGCTGTACTCCGTTTGCAATTCACCTGTTCCACACTATCCAAACCGTTTACGAGGACTTCATGAGCACATCGCTACCTTGCAAAGAGATCACCAAAATCGTTGCCTCTGATCTGGATGGCACGTTACTCGCACCTAACCATCAGCTCAGTGCTTACTCAAAAGAGACGCTAAAAGCGCTGCATGAAAAGGGTTATACCTTTGTCTTTGCAACCGGCCGTCACCACGTAGACGTTGCGAGCATCCGTCGCCAAGTTGGCATTCCAGCTTATATGATCACGTCGAATGGTGCCCGAGTGCATGACCAGGAAGATCAGCTAATGTACAGCGAGAATGTCCCTGCGGAACTGGTACAAGGCGTGATCGACACGATCAAACATGATCAAGAAATACTTATTCACATGTATCAAAATGATAGCTGGTTGATGAACAAGGATGATGAAACGTTACGTGACTTCCACGATGAATTCACTTACGTCTTATTTGATGAAGACCAAGCCCCAACTGACGGTATTGCGAAAGTTTTCTTCACGCATCCTGGAGAAGACCACGAACGTTTGGTCGTATTTGAAAACAAACTACGTGAGCAGTTTGGTGATAAGCTGAACATCGCATTTTCAACGCCTTGGTGTTTGGAAGTAATGAGCGCTGGCGTGTCTAAAGGTCATGCTCTTGAAGCGGTAGCGAAAAAACTCGACCTCACGTTAGAAAACTGCGTAGCATTTGGTGATGGCATGAATGACGTAGAAATGCTGTCGATGGCAGGTAAAGGGCTAGTTATGGGTACATCACACGAAAAAGTGATGAAAGCTCTACCAAATAATGAAGTAATTGGCAGCAATGCAGAAGATGCGGTTGCACACTACCTACAAGAACACTTGCTGTAAGCTTCAATACTCCAAATTATGAAGGGCTGCACATTCGCAGCCCTTTTCTTTTATCGCTGACTTGGCAGCTTCTCTTTGCCAAGAATCGCGTCCCATTCTTCTTCTATCACGGGCATAATCGACAAGCGATTTCCACGTTTCACCAACGGCATGTTCTCAAGTTCTGGCATCGCTTTCATCACCGACAACGGAATCACTCGCGCCGTTTTACGTACAAACTCTACATCCACCATAATCCAACGCGGGTTGTCTGGGTCTGACTTTGGATCGTAATAATCGCTTTCGGGATCGAATTGGAAATGATCGGGATAGGCTTCTCTCACAACTTTAGCAATACCTGCCACGCCAACATGTTTACAAGAAGAGTGGTAAATCAGGACTAAATCGCCCACCTTCACTTGGTCACGCATCATATTGCGCGCCTGATAATTACGAACTCCCTCCCAACATGAAACCTTTTGAGTTCGAAGCGTGTCAATAGAAAAGGTATCTGGTTCAGTTTTAAATAACCAATATGCCATAATGCCATCCGATGCCGATTGAGTAACAATAATGAGGAAGATATAACATGAAGGCTTTGAAAAACCCAGTGGCGCTTGCCACCCTGCTGGTTCTGCAAGCATGTAGTTCACAGCCGCCACAATCTGGTGCTGCTGACCCAACCTCTCCACCAGCAACCTTAGATAAGCCTGAAACCATTCAACCTCAAACTTTTATGCTACGCGGAAAAGTGATCGTCGGTCACGAGAGCCAATACATCATGCCTTGTGGCAGCGACAAGCAATATTGGTTGCAACTATCACCACAGCAAATGCAACGAGCAATTCAGTTAAATAACGAGCCTTACCAGACTATGTATGGCGAGGTTATCGGCCACCTCAACCCACCGGGCATCGATGGGTTTTCTGCTGATTTCGATGCTAACTTTGTAGTGGAACAAGTGAACTTCCTCACAACGGAAAACCCAAACCGTTGTCAGCAACCAAACAAACCAACTCGCGTGTTTGGTAATGAGCCTTCTTGGTCGGCAAGCTTTGAGGCTAATGGACTAACATTCCAGAAAATCGGCAAACAAACCACAAAATTAGCGATTAACAGCAGTCAGCTTCAACCTCGCCAGCGCACTTATCAACTGCAAGGTGGTGAGCTTCGCTTAACAGAAAACCTCTGCTCAGACACAATGAGCGATTCTTTATATGGCTGGAAAGCAACACTAAAACATGATGGCGAGACGTATCAAGGTTGTGGTATGGCTGCAAACGTCGATGCAACGCTTGGCTGGGCTAATACCTATGTCGCGACCTCAACCCAATCACAAGGCTTTGAAGTACAAATGACCTTAAACCCAGACCACAGCGCCACAACAAAATACCGTTACGCCAATGGACAAGCACCATTAATCGAGCGTGGTTACTGGCAACAGTTAAGTCCGTCTCAGGTTCAAGTTGTCATGACGCATCATCAACAGCAAAGGCTAATGTTAGAGCGACTGTTTACTCGAGAAGGCAATCAGCTCAAAGCGACCAAAGAAAAAGTCGGTAACTTGGTATACCCAATCGCCGATGGTGGTTTAGTCCTTTATCCTGCCACCGTTCGTGATGAAGGCATCATGCAACCAGCCGAAAAACGCACCAACAACCCCATCGGTAGTGCTGACGTACCTTCTAGTGCAGAGTTTGATTCAAAAGTAGATGCCGCGGTGCGCAACTACTTCTTTATCCATCAAACCAACCCCAACAATAACCAATACCGTTGGCTAACTTACGACCTCAACAGCGATGGTAACGAAGAGCTATTGGTACAGTTGGATTGGTGTGGTTCCGGTGGCTGTACATTGCTAATATTTGAACATCACGAAAAGGAATGGCGCTTTAATAGCCGCATTACACTAGTGCAAAGCCCGATTATGCTCGGCCAACAAACCTCTCATGGTTGGCGAGATCTGATTTTTAATGTCAGCGGTGGCGGAGCTAAAGCGGCTCAACATGTGATGCAATACACTGGGGTTAGCTACCCACTCAACCCAAGCATGGCGCCAACGGCAACGCCGAACCAAGTCAGTGGCGTGCGTCTGTTCTCTGATGGGATAAGCCCGGTGCGAGAAGGAGTTCGTCTGTAATGTCACAACCGTGTCCAACCTGCGGTTTTCAATTCAATTGTATGTGCTCGCTAATGCCGAAACTTAACAGTGAGCACAACATCCTGCTGTTAATGCATCCGAATGAACTGAAGCGTGATACTAATACCGGCCAGCTACTAGAGCAGTGCCAACTCAACATTGAGCGAGTAATCTGGGATCGCAAACAGCCACCAGCAGAATTGCTCACTCTATTAGCTGATCCGTCGCGGTATCCGGTGTTGCTCTTCCCCTGTGAAGAAAGTATCACACTCGAACATGTGGTACTCCAAAGCCAGCAACAAACCAAAACTCCGCTGTTTATTATTTTGGATGCCACCTGGCAAGAGGCGCGCAAGATGATCAATAAGAGCCGTTGGTTAGAAGGTATCCCTACTATGGGATTGTCTGCGTCGGCGGACTCACAATATCAGCTGCGACGCAACCAACAACAAGGTAATTTGTGTACGTTTGAAGTCGCTGCACATTTGCTCGGGCAACTTGGAGAACAAAACAACCAACAACAAATGCAGCGCTTTTTTGCCCATTACCTCGCTCTGTTCCAAGCTGAAAAGAGTGGACACGCTCTTAAGCGTTAACCATTAAGCTCAGTAGAAGAACCAAACAAAAAACGCAGCCTACGCTGCGTTTTTACGACAAGAAGTTTCACGTGAAACATCATTAAAACAGTCGAGTCGGCTCGCCAAGATAGTAACCCTGCAAATAATCCACCCCCATGTCTTGTGCAATGGTACACACCTCCTGATTGTGGACGAACTCCGCCACCGTCTCCGCGTTAAACACCTGGCACAAACGCACCAACTGGGAAGCGATCTTGCGCTGTTTTAAGTCTTTATCAATATCACGAATCAAGCTGCCATCGAGCTTTATGACTTCTGGCTCCAACTTTAGGATTTCATCGATATTCGAATAACCGGACCCAAAGTCATCAACAATGATACGCGCCCCTAAGCTTCTAAAATGACTGCACACTTCTATCATTCGGCCGTAGTCTTTGATCTGCTCAGATTCCAGCACTTCTAAACCAATTCGCCTTGGGTCATTTAGCTGGCTAATTTCATGCTCTAAAAGCATTAAAGTTTTATCACTGAGCAAATCTTGCGGCGATAAGTTTATAGAAAAGTCACCTTGCTTATCTCGCATATAATGCAACGTAGAATGAATCATGTGCCGACTTAGTCGAGTGTAAAGATGCGTATCAGAGATAATTGGCAGAAAACGCCCTGGCGCAATCACCGTTCCATCGGCTTCCAGAATACGAACCAAACATTCTTGGCTTGCCAGTTTGTGGCTACCCGCATGCACAATAGGTTGGCTATAAGTGATGATATTCTGTTTAAGAATGGCTCTACTGACGCAACTTAGCCATCCAAGTTGCTCTTTACGCACATCCTCACTGACTTCAATATCTTTCGCATTACAGATATGGGTATTACTGCGTACACCGGAGCGCCTCGCTTCGATGCCTTTGAGTAAGAGCTCATCTACTGAAGCGGATGGAAAGTCTCGACGACTCACTAAGCCGCCGCATAGCGAGATAGAAAGATAATCTATTTCACGTAGGCCAATTGGCTCAAAATTAGTTTGTTCTACCGCGTCAGCAAAACGCGTAAAGTGCTGTTTGATGGTCTCGCTGCTTTGATCAGCTTTAAATATGAACGCCCACTCACCAACCCCAATACTATAAAGCTGCAAAGCCGTTGGCATGCCGAAACGCTTTCGTAGTCGATTCGTAAAGTGCATTGAGAGATCTTTGAGTAATTGATCTCCCACTCGGTAGCCGTATTTTTCGTTGATATGACTAAAGTTAAGTAGCTTTAGAGTCAACAAATGCTCATCCAAATCGATGTTACTCAGCCGCTCTTGCAATGCGACCCGGTTTTGTAACCCCGTACGACTGTCGCGTCGATAGCTTTCTTGTAACTTGCGCGTTTGGCGATCGAGTTGATATCCCATATGCGCGTTCATATGGTTGAGATCGCCGATCGCATTTCGAATCAAGCTAAACAACGGTGAAATAGAGGAGCTAACGGGCGACTTAGGCAAGTTCAATGTTTGCACTTCGTCTCCCTCTCGCATCGCTAAATACGTCAGGCTGTGATGAAGAATTTCGGGCTGACCAATACCACCATGCAGTTCCCCCATACAGTAACTACCAAACGTCGTCGCAATATCTTTGAAGGCTTGGACTTCGTCGCTGCTGTCAATAAAGTCTAACCGTGACGCGCAGTTAAAAATCATAACGACTTCAGGTTGGTGCATGGCTAACTCAACCACACCATGCCGCACTTGCTCGAGCGTTAACGAGGGATGGTTATAGCAAAATTGCACTTCGTCACCAAGACACCAGGGCCTGTCGAAGCTCATACTGCCATCAGCGTGTAGCTCCGTTACCGTACAAACTTCCTTTCGCCCTAAGCTTTCTCGATACAAAGGAAAGCTGAGCAGTTGACTCAGCGTCACGTCATGGCCATCCGCCAAGTAACGCTTGTATACGTCCAGCGCTTTCTTCTCACCTAAACAATACAAGCGCGTTCCTTTTGCATGAGTGACTTTGTGTGGCATGCCAATCGGGTTCCACTCCGAATACGCATCAGTCCATAGCTTCAAAGTATCACTGTGCAAAGCTACGGCAACCACAGCGTTATCGTAAACTCGGTTTTGATATAGCACCCAGCAGCCATCGTCAATACTCTGCGCCAACCCTCCAGAAATCACTACTTCTTCACTGGCGAAGGTTTGAAACAAGGGATAGTCACGTCGTTCAATTTGCACAGCAAAGCTGAGGATCACCTGTGAATTATGCTGCATTAGAAGAGAGCGCTTGAGCTCCCCGCCATCAATGTCAGGGGAGTAAGAGTATGTTTGTACCGCAGAAGTCAGCGTGGTTTGCTCAAATTCAATCACACTCACTAGGCAACCAGAGGTAAATATCTCCCCTTCCAGAATTACATTACGCGTACTATGCCCCATAACATGAGCATTCGGCAGCGACGACAAAACGGCGTCTGCAAGTGTGGTCGTAAATTCGCGCGATTGCGTCGACAATATTTGTACTAAATATTGTTTATCTGAGGAAGTCGGAAAAGTGACTAAAAAGTCATTCAGTTGACTGACATCGTGAACCAGTTTTGAAAAAGCTCGCATGGACCTACCACTGCCGTAACACTATCTTCACCACGACGTGTGGCGTTACTATTTTTATTTAATAGAGAATAATTTACGTGGCTTTGCGCTGCTTTTCTAGACACAAAATGAGATTAGAATGGATTAATGCGAAAGCAATTAAAAAAGTGTGAGTAACGGCTGCAAACTATTGATTTCAATATCAGGTAAAGTACGTGTTTTTGAATGGTTAATGACATTTTTATTCATATCATTAAACCAACAGGCTGCAAAACCAGCCAACTTTGCACCATGCACATCCGTGGTTAGGTGATCACCGACATGCAGAATATTCTCCGCAGGGATATCCAAGAATCGCTTCGCTTTAGTAAACATATCGGTTGCGGGTTTCGCCAATCCATCTGGTCCTGCTTTAAGTACCTGTTGGAAATAAGGCGTAAGACCGATGCGGTCTAAATCCACATTACCGTTGGTGATTGCCACCAACGGGATGTGCTGCGCGAGTTCCTCCAGTACATCGAGGCTTTGCTGCGGCACTTCAAAACGGTTACGCCAGTCCAACGCAACGTCTACTGCGGCTTTCGCAGCGGCATGTGCTGCGTCTTCGTCGTAGCCTACTTGGGAGAAGGCTTGCTGAAGTTGCACTAAACGCCATAAAGTGACATCGCTCTTCAGCTCGGGTTGTTGCTGCACAACACGCTGTTTGAGAGCAAACCAATCCGCTTTGTTCATATGAGCAACCGCTGGATGATGGTGCTTGAGCCAAGATAGCAACTCACGCTCCATGCGAACGATCACAGGATAGTTGTCATAGAGGGTATCATCTAGGTCAAAGGTCATTGCCTTAATAGGCTCGATACGGCGATAAAATTTCATACTTCGGCTCACTCCCCGTTCTTTTTACGTGCGCGTGGGTGGGCTTGGTCGTAGGCTTGCGCCAAATGTTGGAAATCCAAGTGCGTGTAGATTTGGGTCGTCGAAATGTTCTCGTGCCCTAAAAGCTCCTGTACCGCACGTAAGTTATTGCTTGATTCGAGCATATGTGTCGCAAATGAGTGACGCAGTTTATGCGGACTAATATGGCTTGCGACAGACTGTTTCTGCCCCCATTCAGCCATGCGCTTTTGCACGCTACGATGCGAAATACGCGTTCCGAGCTTAGATACAAACAAGGCGGGCTCACCTGGAGCGGCTAAATCACCACGAACGCGTAACCACTTCCCGACCCACTCGGTTGCCATCCCAGAGAACGGCACTTTACGTTCTTTATCGCCTTTACCAATAACACGAAGCTCACCACTACGCAGTTGTACATCACGTACATCCACACCCACCAACTCAGCCAAACGTAAGCCGGCACCGTACATCAGCTCCATCATGGCGCGATCGCGCACAGCCAGCGGATCGTCCTCGTTGACTTCAAGTAATTGGCTCACTTCGTCAACATCGAGGTTTTTGGGCAACGGGCGTTTTTTGCGAGGTGCTGAAACCCCTTTGGCTGGGTTAGCAGACATCTCGCCACGCAGAATAAGGAAATCGAAAAAGCTACGCAGTGATGAGAGTCGCGTTGCCAAACTGCTGGCTTTCATGCCTTCTCGCATGCCCTTACCTGCTAATTGGCGCACCCAACCAGCATCCACTTGAGACCAATCTTTGAGCCCCATTTCAGCTAAGTGCTGCGCCATAGTTTCTAGCTGCTGTTTGTAATTGCGCTGAGTATGTAGGCTAAGCCCCTTTTCGCTTCGTAAGAATTCATAGAAGCGCTCAAGAGGCTTTTGCAGACTATTTGGCAGAGGATTGTTGGGAGTTGTCGTCATCGTAACTTTGCCATACCAGTGTTTGAGCGAGATGTGCCACTACTAATGATAGGTGACGCAAAAACAAGGTATCCATATCTGGCTGAAAATGGCCGCCATCTTCACTAGAAAAAGCAAGCACGCCCAGTGTTTGCTGTTTCACGAGCGGCAGTACCACATAGGAACCCATTTCCGGCACTTCCATGTTGCCAAACAAAGCTTCACGATCCACTTTGCGAAGACGTCCTAAGTACGCATCTTTGCCATTTAAGTGAGTGGTCGCAAAGCGTTGATAACTTTCCTTACTCAATTGAATCGATGCGTCGCATTGACTAAACAATCGAACAAACGCACGTAAGCCCAATGCTTTGGCTTTATCTTCGATAGAATGAATGACTTGTTTAAAGTCACCACACTTTAGAATCTGCCCCTGCAAATCCATAAATTCGTAAAAGGTGCGATCATTGTTCGCCGCAAGCGATATTAGTGTAGTGATCTCTTCCTCTAACTCTTCAATGCGCTGACGTTGACGATTCATTTGGATGTGCACCAAAGATACCGCGCCTAAGTCTGAGTGTGGGAAAGATAAACGATCCACAAGCTCCGGACGTTGCACAAAAAAGTCTGGATGATCTTTGAGGTACTCGGCCACTACTTCAGCCGTTAAGGCATCTGCTTCTACTTGAGACAAACCGTTTCCTTTTTCTTCAACTAGCAAGATAATTGACCATCAAATACATGCGTTGTAGGTCCGGTCATAAACAACGGCTTGCCAGGACCTTGCCATGCAATTCGCAATTCACCACCAGGTAGAGAAACCTTAACGTTTTCATCCAACAAGCCCTGCAGAATCCCAACCGCGACTGCCGCGCATGCACCACTACCACAAGCTTGTGTCTCTCCTGCGCCTCGCTCATAAACTCGAAGACGAATATGGTCACGACTCATCACCTGCATAAAGCCAGCGTTGACGCGCTCTGGGAAACGCTCATGCGACTCAAGCAGCGGACCGAGAGTTTCCACTTCTGCCGTATCCACATCGTCGACCACGGTCACTACGTGCGGGTTACCCATGCTCACAGCACCACAAAACAAGGTATTGTCGCCTGCTCGCATGATGTAAGTTTTCTCTTTTTGCTTCGCTTTGAAAGGAATTTTGTTCGGTTCAAACTCTGGCACGCCCATGTTGACCGTCACTTCCCCATCATCTTCGATGTTGAGAATCATCTTTCCTTTCTTGGTGCTCACGCTGATGCTGTATTTATTGGTCAGCCCCTTCAAGCGAACAAAGCGGGCAAAACAGCGTGCACCGTTACCACACTGTTCAACTTCACTACCATCGGCATTAAAAATCCGATAATGGAAGTCGGTTTCAGGGTCGTAAGGGGCCTCTACCACAAGCAATTGGTCAAAACCAACGCCAGTATGACGATCCGCCAAGCGGCGGATCAGGTCTTGCGAGAAAAACACGTTCTGGGTAATACAGTCGACGACCATGAAGTCGTTGCCCAAACCGTGCATTTTGGAAAAGTGGAAATGCATTTGTTGTGTGTTACTCCGGTAGAATCTGTTCCAGCTGCCACAAACTGGTCAGCTCCTCACGCTGGCGAACTAAGTGGCTTTGTTTACCGTCCACCATCACTTCTGCCGCTCGGGTACGAGTATTGTAGTTCGAAGACATCACAAAACCATAGGCACCTGCTGAACGAACCGCGAGTAGATCACCTTCTTGCAAAACGAGTGCGCGATCTTTACCCAAGAAGTCGCCGGTTTCACAAATAGGACCAACCAAGTCGTAAGTCTGAGCTTCACCCTTTCGCGGTGAAACTGGCACAATATCTTGCCATGCTTGGTATAGCGCAGGACGCATCAAGTCGTTCATTGCAGCGTCGATAATCGCAAAGTTTTTATGCTCAGTATGTTTTAAAAACTCAACACGCGTTAGCAATATACCTGCGTTCGCAGCAATTGCACGGCCTGGCTCAAAGATCAGCTCCAAGTCTTGGTGATTTTCAAGACGGCCTAGTAACGCTTTGGCGTAATCAGAAGGCTGAGGTGGTAATTCATCACGATAGACCACACCCAAACCACCGCCGACGTCAAGGTGACGAATGTTAATGCCTTGCGCTTTTAAATCATCAATCAGGGCTAATAAACGGTCTGTCGCGTCGATAAATGGGTCTATATTGGTCAGCTGAGAACCAATGTGGCAGTCGATACCTTGCACATTCAAGTTCGGCAGGCTTTGCGCGAATTTATAAACATCTGGCGCACGATCAAACGCAATGCCGAATTTATTGTCGCGAAGACCAGTCGAAATGTAAGGGTGTGTTTTCGCGTCGACATCTGGATTGATACGCAGAGAAATTGGCGCAATCACACCAAGCTCACCCGCAACCTTGTTCAAACGTTCTAGCTCTGGCTCAGATTCAACGTTGAAACATTTGATACCTAGCTCAAGAGCGCGCTTCATCTCTGCCGGTGTTTTCCCAACACCAGAGAAGACGACTTTCTTCGGATCACCGCCTGCGGCAATCACACGCTCAAGTTCACCACCCGACACGATGTCAAAACCCGATCCCAAACGCGCTAGCGTGTTCAATACGCCTAAGTTTGAGTTGGCTTTCACCGCGTAGCAAACCAGGTGAGGATGCTGACCCACAGCACTATCAAACGCCTTCCAATGGCGCTCTAGCGTGGCTCGAGAATATACATAAAGAGGAGTGCCATATTGCTCTGCAAGAGCTTGAAGTGGGACGTCTTCGGCCCAAAGCTGGCCATCATCCTGATAGTTGAAGTAATCCAAAATTCGCTTCCCTTATTTTATTCGACTGCTGAACCCTAATTTCACCCTAAGGTGCGGTTATTTATTGTGATTGCTCATTCTGTTGAGTGTCATCTGGAATGTATAGTGAGCCAGACTGACCACACCCCGCTAAGGTCGCGGCAACCATCACAAACAACACAGTAACTAATTTTTTCATTTCGCATATCGTGATTATTGAATCAATGCCCCCTATAATCGCACCACACTCAGGAAAAGCAATAGGATAGACGGATGAACGATACTGAATTTCATCAACTGGTGGATGCGCAGATGCAAATCATCGAAGAATCCATCGATGATTCAGGCGCAGACATTGATTACGAAGTCACTGGCAACGTAATGACATTGGAATTTGAAGACCGAAGCCAAATCATCATTAATCGCCAAGAGCCGATGCATGAGATCTGGCTAGCGTCCAAATCTGGTGGTTTCCACTTCAAGCTTATTGAAGGTAAATGGACCTGCTCAAAAACGGGTATGGAGCTATTTGAAATGGTGAAGAAAGAGTGTGAAAAGCACGCAGGCGAAGCCATTGATTGGGCATAATTCTGGTCAATCGTCACCAAAACAAAAAGAGCACCGAAGTGCTCTTTTTGTTTATTGATACGGGTTTAATTACGCGTTCACAGTTTTGGTCGGGCGACTCGGTGAACAACCGTCATTACGGTAAGGAATGATATACGCATTCCCCTCTTCAGGGTGAATAATTTGATAGTACTGAGGCAGGTTAAAATTAATAAACTTCGACGCGACGCGACTATCGTCTTTTACCGACGTGTAGAAACTGTTTACAGACGAAATCATTTCATCTTTGGAGCCACTAAATTGGTGATACACTTCTACTTGATTTGACTCATCCAACACATAAATATTGAAGCCATCTTCGTTATCTTCAAAGAAGAACTGCACCAGACCTTCACTGGCAAACCCATCCACCGCTTCCGGCATTTGATATTCTTGCTCACGATCGAGCATTAACAGCGGCGAGCCTTTGAGTTTGTTAGTGGAAATGCTGCGGTAGAAATCGATGGAATTTTCTAGCTTCTGCACCGACACACCACGACGTTCAAAGAACAACCCATAAGTCTGGTTACCAAGACGCATCGCTTTAAAGCGGCGACGTTTCTCTTGCTCTACTGGTTTCAAGCGTAAGTCGATACATTCAGCTAAAAGCTGGTAAACCATATTACGCATCACACCACGCATGTTCTTCGCATAGCAGAACACATCCACTGATTCTGGTGGCAACGCATCTTGGTGCATTTTGCCCAAAATGGTTTTCAGTGCATCCAGCATCGCCGTTTCCCCTTTGAAATGCAGCGTACGCACTTCATGCCAAGAATTACGGTAAACAAGGTCAACACTGCCGACTAAATTTTTATGTTCTGGACCAAAGCTAAAAATATCGGTGTTCTTAACATCCACTTTCAACGAACGACCAGAAAGTTCAGACGTCGGATCATTTTCAAAGTTGATGAACATCGCAAGCTGGCTTATTTCACAAGGACTCGCTAGCGCCTGCATAGATGGACGACGCTTACGCAACGCAAAAGTATTTCGTAAGTCACTCACCATTTGGTAAAACTTATCAATATCTAGCTGCGCTTCACGTACCACGGCATGTAAACGAGTCGATTCAGTAATCAAGCCATTGAAGAATGCCCAAGCAACCAACTTACTCAAGTATTCATGATGCTCTAGATATGGTTGCCCCAAAATGCGGTGCGCAATAAGTGGTTGTTTATAGAGGTACCAACCAGACTTGTTCACTCCCCCTTTTTTCACTTCGATAAAGCTCAAGTCAGGCTCGTGCAGATCAGGTGAAATCTGTGGGTTTAGTAACGTTACTTTGCCCGGCAATACTTCAAAAGCTGCGTAAAGTTTACGGGCCAAAATACTGATGTCTTGCGGACTGATAGCAGAAGTGATGTCGTTACGACGCGCAAATTGAATCAAGTTACGGTAGCTTTGCATCAACGCATCCAGCAATGCATGATGTACCACCTTTACTTGTTCAACCTTCCAATTACGGCGGTCATCGAGCTCTGCAACGACACTGGCATCCCAATTCCATTTTGCAATCATATCGCTCAGCGCTTCACGACGCCAAGCTACTGAGCCAACATTCGGCTCACGAGATAATTTTTCATGGGTTTTGAGATAGAAACAGCGACGCACTAAATCCAAACGTGTATCGTCTTGAATTCGCTCTAAGTAACGGGTTACTTTTTCCAACATTAAGTAGTACGCATCCATGCCATAGAGATCAGGCTCATGGGCAAAGAAACGACGTTTAGTGTCGATGCTTAACAATTGAGTATGCGGGTATTCCCACGAGTAAGCTTCTAGCAAGATGGCTTTTAATACCGATTTGTAGGGAGAGTCGATGCTTTTGTATAACTGCCACAAGTTCGAGCCGAAGTATTCTTCAGCAGGAATGCAGTTCAATTTACCAAAGTCGATCCATTCACTACAGTCGATGTAACCATCACTGCACAGTTGAGAAACGTACTCGTCGTAACACTCTTCCATTTCTGGCGGCACGATTTGCCATAACAAACGCTGTCCGGCAATACGCACCGCACTACGATAGAATTCATCTAGCAAAAGTAAGTGCTGAGATGAACCACAGTTATCACCTGTCATCTCCTCAGAATGATTGCTTCTAAAGCGCTCTTTATCCATTAAGAAAAAGTTCGCTTCCACGCCTTTGCTTTGTGCCCAATCCGTGATGAGTAAGCATTTATTGGTCAATAACTCGCGTTCGTCACAATCCATCTCTGGTGAGATACACACCCAAATATCCAAATCACTGGAAGTACTTTGACCAATCGAGGAGGTACTGCCCATGGTGTACAAACCCAATATAGCGGGCTTTTCTACCGTCTTGAGCGGCTGACCAATGGCAAGTTGAATATCATCTATGAATTGTTGCTGAATGCTATTTAGTTCAAGCCCATGCACACCAAAAGGGACATCGGCATCATAATAGCCAGGAATTACAGGATGGTTGTAGTTCAACAAGGCAGGAATCAAATGGAAGACTTGCTGGCTTTGCGAATCCATAAGCGCCAGCGCGCGATCAACTCGCTGCTGATTCAAATTATCTAGTCGCTGGATGATTTTTTGGGTGTAAGCCTGCAAGGGGAATTCCTTGGTTGAACAATCACGAAAATCTGCTGACGTTTTAAACCAAAATGGCTTAAAAACGTGATCAATTTAACACTTTTATTGGTGCGGGTAAAGCTTCACGCCCGCGTATCACTCTGGATACAAAACCATACTTTAGTCACAAAATTAATCGCGCGGTAGTGTCGCTCTTATTACCTATTACTAATAATAGTCCTTAGTCTAATTGAGAATCCAGTCACACTATTTTCATAACGTCATGTAATTCCATTCATAGCCTTCAGAGATAACGAACTAACAGTAAGCATTTCTTGATGAGAATGGTAGGATAAACCCAAATCCAAACAGCATTGAGAAGATCATGACACAATCCACACCGATTCGCATTGCAACTCGAAAAAGCCCTCTTGCTTTATGGCAAGCTTACTTTGTTAAAGACGCCCTTCAAGCCGCTCACCCTGGCTTGGAAGTCGAGTTAGTAACCATGGTGACCAAAGGTGACGTGATTTTAGATACACCACTAGCAAAAGTTGGCGGCAAAGGCTTGTTCGTAAAAGAGCTTGAAGTCGCGATGCTAGAAGGACGCGCAGACCTCGCCGTTCACTCAATGAAAGACGTACCCGTCGATTTCCCAGAAGGCCTTGGCCTCGTGACCATTTGTGAGCGTGAAGATCCTCGTGATGCCTTCATCTCTAATACCTATAGCCACATTGATGAGCTCCCTCAAGGTGCCGTGGTTGGTACTTGCAGTTTGCGCCGTCAATGCCAACTGAAAGAATATCGTCCGGACATCATCATCAAAGAGCTTCGCGGTAATGTGGGCACTCGCCTTGGTAAGTTAGATGCGGGTGAGTATGATGCAATCATTCTTGCTGCGGCTGGCCTCAAACGATTGAAGCTTGAAGAACGCATTCGTAGCTTTATCGAACCAGAGCAATCACTACCAGCGGTAGGCCAAGGTGCTGTCGGTATTGAGTGCCGCCTTGACGATGAAAGACTGCTTAAGCTGCTTGAGCCACTTAACCACCAAGACACCGTAGACCGCGTTTTGTGTGAGCGCGCAATGAATCTGACCCTAGAAGGCGGCTGTCAGGTACCAATCGGCAGCTATGCCCTACTAGACGGCGACAACATTTGGTTACGCGCATTAGTTGGCGAACCAGATGGCAGCGTAATTGTTCGTGGTGAAATTCGTGGCCATCGTAAAGATGGCGAAGCATTAGGAGTGCAGCTAGCCAATGAGCTGCTAGATAACGGCGCTCGTGAAATCCTAACTAAGCTGTACGCAGATCACGAATAACCATGGCAGTGTTGGTCACTCGGCCGGGAGAGCAAGGCAACGCGCTTTGCTCTCTGCTCGAAAGGCACGGCATTTCCGCATATCACCATCCTCTGATCGACATTGTCGCCGATCTCACGGACACGCACCTCTCTAAACATCTACATCAAGCTCAAATTGTTATCGCTGTTAGTCGACATGCAGTGCAATGTGCACAGCAAATCTTAGCCAGCAACGGGATGTCATGGCCGAAACAAGCTATTTACCTTGCCGTTGGTCAAAAAACAGCACACTATTTAAGCAAATGTACCCAACAGAAAGTACACTATCCCCAAGTCAGTGATAGTGAACACTTATTGCGACTGCCAGAGCTCAACAATGTGGCACAACAACAAGTTCTTATCCTTCGTGGTAACGGCGGAAGAGAGCTGATCAAAGATGCATTGGTGAGGCGTGGCGCAAAAGTTCACTATAGTGAGACTTACAAGAGAGAATTCATCCCATTCGATCCAGTAAGCTGTATCTCACTATGGAAAAACCTACAAATTAACCAGATTATTGTCACCAGTGGTGAACAACTGGATTATTTGTGCAGCCAATTGACGTCGGAGCAATTGACTTGGCTTAATCAACAAGAGTTGTATATCCCCAGTCAGCGTATCGCTGACATCGCAATTCAAAGGGGGTTCACTCGCGTGAGATGCACGGGAAGCGCATCCAACCAAGAATTACTGGCGGCTCTCCAGCCCTAGCTACACAGGATATAGGCATGACAAGTAAAAATAACGACCAAAAAAATAACGATAAAAACCTTTCCGAAGAAACCTCATCGGCACCGCTAGTCGAAAAAACCACATCGCAGCAGGATGCGGACCTTAAAAAAGAGCAACCACAAGCGGCCGAGCCCCCAAAAACAGCAGAGCCAACCAAAGTCGAGTTTGAAGAAAAACAAGGTAAACGCGGTGTCAAACTAGGCACGGTCGCTATCATCTTATCGATTATTTTTGGCGGTGGCCTCGCGTACAAGGTGCATCAACAGCAAGCCGATTACCAAGCGCAGATCGCCCAACTAAAAAGTCAGCTAGAAAGCACTCAAGCTTCCATGAAGCAAGAGCTCAGCCGGGTACAAGAAGAAACCATCGAGAAAGCAACAACCGTGACACACAAAGCGGAAGTGGTACTTGGACAGCAACAGAAGAGCATTGAAAGCTTACAGCTCGCCGTTGCCGATGTGAAAGGTCGTCGACCAAACGACTGGCTATTAGCGGAAGCCGATTACCTTGTCAAATTAGCTGGTCGTAAATTGTTCTTAGAGCACGATGTAGAAAGCGCGACTCAACTGATGGAAAGTGCAGACCAACGCATTGCAGCACTGAATGACCCTAGCCTCGTCAAACTACGTAAAGCAATGGCGAACGATATCACCAAACTTCGCACTATCCCGCTAATTGACCGTGATGGATTGGTACTACGCTTAACTGCCCTACAACAGCAAGTAGACAAGCTCCCTCTCGCCAATGCACTGCTACCTGAAGCTGAAGCCGTAGAAAACACTGAAGTGTCTGAAGATATCGCAAACTGGCAAGATAACTTAATGACCTCTTTGAAGGACTTTTCAGAAAACTTCATTACCTTCCGCACGCGCGATGGTAACGTCATTCCACTGCTTTCTCCTGAGCAACACTTTTACCTGAAAGAAAACATCAAAGCCAAATTGGAAACGGCAATAAAAGCGGTGTACCAAGAGCAAGGTGAAATTTACACCACGTCTCTAAAAACAGCAGACAAATGGGCATTAGCTTTCTTCAACCAAGACGATAATTCTGTTAAAGAGTTCAACAAAACGGTTAACCTACTAAGTCAGCAAAATATTCAAGTGGAATACCCAACAAAACTGCAAAGTCAGTCTCAACTATCAGATGTCATCCGTGAACGCCTACGT
Source organism: Vibrio sp. 1978 (assembly GCF_033344345.1). NCBI lineage: Bacteria > Pseudomonadati > Pseudomonadota > Gammaproteobacteria > Vibrionales > Vibrionaceae > Vibrio > Vibrio sp. 1978. The sequence continues at coordinate 1,949 of NZ_JAWPOP010000029.1, read as the reverse complement.
CGTGAAGTCACAACGATGACAGGCATGGAGGATAAGTAATGTTTCGTCTTATTTTCCTATTTGTTGTACTAGGCGCAGGACTATTTGTTGGCACCCAGTTTTCTGGTCAGCAAGGCTATGTACTCATCTCCATTGCCGAGAAAACGATCGAGATGAGCGTAACGACATTAGTGGTTTTCGTTATCGCTGCACTCGCAGGTCTTTTTCTGCTTGAGTACCTGATTAAGAAGTTAGTTTATGCTAGTTCTACAACATGGAATTACTTCAGTGTTCGCAAAATGCGCCATTCCCGCCGATACACCAATGAAGGCATTATTAAACTTCTAGAAGGTGACTGGAAAGGTGCTGAGAAGAAAGTAACTCGCTGGGCAAATCATCACGATATGCCGCTGCTTTGCTACTTGGTTGCGTCTGAAGCCGCACAAGGCCAAGGTGATAAAGCAAAACGAGATCACTATCTAGAGCTAGCGAGCCAACAAGAGAACGCCCATCTCGCAGTAGAACTGACTCGAGCGAAACAATTTATCCGCGACAACGAGTTCGAGTCCGCTTTCGATACCTTGCAATCGTTAAAAAGTCAGTATGCGAGTAACTCTATTGTATTGAACTTGCTGAAAACAACGTACATGCAGCTAAAGTTGTGGCAACCTCTTATTGACCTCTTGCCACAACTAACCAAAGCAAAACTCATCACGGAAGAAGAACATGCAGAGCTGATTCAAAAGGCGCAGTGCGGCTTACTCCATGAAGTAGCGCAGCAACAGGGTAGCGAAGGGCTAATCTCCCAATGGAATAGCCTCTCACGTAAAGTGAAACAAGACACACACCTCGTTGCCTGTTTTGCTCGAGAACTCATCACACGAAAAGCTGATGCAGAAGCCTTTACCGTGCTAAAAGAAGCATTAAAAAAACAACCAGCCCCAGAGCTTTATCAACTACTGCCAGATCTAAATCTGCCAGATACCCACCCTGTCGTGGTCTTCTTAGAGGGAGTAGTGAAGAAAGAACCGGATAACGCCGCTGCCCATAGCGCATTAGCGCACTTCTATTTCCGTCAAGAGAAGTGGCAAGAAGCCCAGGATCACTTTGAGATCGCCTTAAAGCTTCGCTCTGACGTCTCTGACTATGCATTCCTAGCAGACACACTAGAGAAGCAAAATCTAACCAAAGCTGCTCACGAAGTCTCTCGTAAAGCTCTCACGCTAGTACAGAATGACTAACTAAAGGTGACCTAACGAAGCCGGCAGCTTACTGTCGGCTTTTTTATTGCCTGCTACTAACCCTTTAGTCCTTGGTCATCAAGATGTTTATCAAATTCATTGGCTCCCAAGTAGTGCCCGACTTCCTAGTAACTCACTATCGTTTCACTTTCACTCTTCTCTTTTGACTACTCTGATCCTGTCATTCCAGCAGAATCCAAAACAATTTTAAAAGATGCAGGAATACGTAACTTTAGCCTGTAGAAGTATGGTTTTAAGACGTAGCTAGATTTAGGCAATAGAGCACGCGCGTCGCTAGACTGAGTAAAACAAAAAGATACATCAGTGAAACAGTGGCTATTTGAGTATGCTTATTCCCGTAAAAGGGGCTAGAGAAGCAATGGTAGTGCTTTAAGAGAACGATAAGGCAATAGATGGTTCAACAGCATCTCCAACAACCTTATCGGGACAGCATGCAGTGATGAGGATGAACAGCTTTAGAGGCAACTGCACTTCTTAGCAAAAATCAAAACGTCACAACCAATACCGATACCAATATTACTTTGTCGAAAAGTAGATCGCATATGGAATTGATTTTTGACAAGCACAGATAGAGTAATAAAGATGTGCGGAAATGAAAAAAGCCTCGCTATTTCTAGCGAGGCTTCTTAATAGTGGCGGAGAGATAGGGATTTGAACCCTAGATACGCTATTAACGTATGCCGGTTTTCAAGACCGGTGCTTTCAACC
>NZ_JAWPOP010000298.1:0-821 GCF_033344345.1 Vibrio sp. 1978 | reverse complement strand
AGATGGGAACCATCAAAAATCACCAACTGCTTGGCAATGTAATTCGCTACCAAGTATGCGTCGAAGAGTGCGATCTTACGGTCGATTTGCTCAACCATTCATCCGAACGCTTGCTAGCTAACGGCAGTCAACTAGAGCTGCTGTTTAACCTTAATGAAATTCAACCAGTGAGAGCCTAACATGTCCAAACCTTTGTACGTCTTTGATATGGACGAAACTCTAATCAACGCCGACTGTGCGATGATTTGGAATGCGTTTTTGGTTGAAAAAGGCATAGCAACGCAATCAAACTTCATAGAGGAAGATCAGCGTTTAATGGCCTTGTACGCAGAAGGCAAAATGGACATGGAGGACTACCTAGAATTCTGTATGGCGCCATTGGCTGACATGCCCGTTGCACACGTCCATACGTTGGTAGAAGAGTGTGTAGAGCACCACATCCTGCCTAAGCAGTTTGAGCAATCCAAAACGTTGATAGCACAGTTGGATCGCGATGACATCGATATGGTTATCATCTCTGCGAGCGTGACATTCTTAGTCGAAGCGGTCGGCCGTCGATTAGGAGTTCCCGTCGCATTAGGAATTGATTTGGTTGAGAAGCACGGCAGCTACAGCGCTGAAATTGCAGGCGTTCCGAGTTAGCGAGAAGGCAAAGTTATACGCTTGAAAGCATGGTTAGATTCTCAGCCAGAATCTTATTCTGAAGTCCATTTTTACACCGACTCCATCAATGATTTACCTTTATGCGAATACGCAGATTACGCATATTTGGTGAATCCATGCCCTCAATTAAAAGCACGCGCAGATAACGCCAATTGGAC
>NZ_JAWPOP010000297.1:0-821 GCF_033344345.1 Vibrio sp. 1978 | reverse complement strand
ATGTAGCCCACCATAACACCCAAAGTCGTTGGAGTTGCAGCATCGCTGCCGCTGCAAGTTCAAAGGGTAGAAGTGCTATCTAAAATTCAAACTGGTAAATAGTTTGATGCTGATAGCAATCCCCAGAGTTCAACACCCCATTGTTGAGTCCCCATTCTGGTTTGTTTGGCCCGTCTGGAAAGTACTGCGTTTCCAATGCTAGGCCGTCATAGCGTTCGTAAGTTTTACTTGCACCGGGCGTACCGGCTAAGAAATTCCCTGAATAAAACTGGATGGCAGGCTTGGTGGTTTTCACCTTCATCACCACAACTTCTTTTGGTGCAATTAAAACCGCAGCGACAGACACGCCATCGGTCACTTCAGGCATGAATACAAAGGCGTGATCTTAGCCACCAGCGGTTTTCTGATCTTGCTCAGCAAGAAATTCTTGGCCAATCGATTTTGGCTCGGTGAAGTCGAAACTGGTGCCCGAAACTGGTTTTTGTTCACCGGTAGGAATTAACCCCGCATCCGTTGGCAAGTAATGCCCAGCATTGAGCTGTAAAGTATGATCCAAACTTTTCGCGCGGCTCGCCTCACCAGCCAAGTTAAAGTAGGCGTGATTGGTTAAATTCACTGGTGATGTTTTGTCGGTCTTAGCATCATAGGCGATAGCTAGTTCATTCTCGTCAGTGAGCGTGTACGTCACCTTCACATCGAGATTTCCCGGATAGCCTTGGTCACCGTCCGGTGAGCGAAGTGAAAAAGTGACCTGTTGATCATTTTGCTCTTCAACCTTCCAGCGGCGTTTATCAAACCCTTCTAGGCCACCGTGCAGTGAG
>NZ_JAWPOP010000296.1:0-822 GCF_033344345.1 Vibrio sp. 1978 | reverse complement strand
GGTCGCGCCGGGACCATTCAGGGTGTCAATGGTGTAACCCAAACCCTCACCTATGACGCCAGAGGAAGACTTGTCAGCTCCACTGGGCCAGAAGGAACCACGGTCTACAACTATGATGCTGTGGGCCTCCTGAGTTCGCTGACCAAGCCAAATGGTGCAACCGTCAGCTATGAGTACGACGCTGCACATCGGCTGGTGGCGGAAACAGATGCACAGGGCAACCGGCGCGAGCTTGAGCTCAATGACCTCGGGAACCCAGTAGAAGAGCGACTGCTCGATGCGCTGGGCCAGACCCGTTGGATAGAGCGCCGGATCTTCAACGAAATCGGCTGGCTCTCCAGTGTCTCCGACGCCTATAGCAATCAGTCATCGTTTTCCTACGATGTCGTCGCAAACCTGATACAGGAGACCAGTCCCTCTGGTAACACACACTCCTACAAGTACGACGGCTTCCATCACCGGACACAAACGACCGATCCCCTCGGGAAGGTCACGCAGGTGCTCTACAAGGATACCGGCGATGTTTACCGTGTCTCCGACCCTCGTTCGCGCCTGACCTACTACAGCTACAACGGCTTTGGCGAAGTGACCCAGGTCCGGAGCCCGGACACCGGCACCACCGACATTACCTATGACGAAGCCGGTAACGTGGCAACGCGCAAAACGGCCAAGGGGCAAACCACAAGCTACAGCTATGACGCGCTGAACCGGATCATCGAAACCTCCAGCGATGTCGCTGGCGAATCGCCAATTCTGTACGGGTACGACGAAGCAACCTCACCATACGGCATAGGCCGCTTGACCTCAGTCGATGATGGCAAC
>NZ_JAWPOP010000295.1:0-822 GCF_033344345.1 Vibrio sp. 1978 | reverse complement strand
CCACTTTGTGGTTCATGACTGGGGTGAAGTCGTAACAAGGTAGCGCTAGGGGAACCTGGCGCTGGATCACCTCCTTAAACGATGATTATTGCGATGAGTGTTCACACAGATTGATACGGTTTATGAAGTTTAAGAGATAGAACATCCCCCAAGATGTTCACTTAGTGTCCCGTTCGTCTAGAGGCCTAGGACACCGCCCTTTCACGGCGGTAACAGGGGTTCGACTCCCCTACGGGATACCATTGGGTCGTTAGCTCAGTTGGTAGAGCAGTTGACTTTTAATCAATTGGTCGCAGGTTCGAATCCTGCACGACCCACCATTTCCTTCCACGGAAATCAAAACAATGTGGGCGATTAGCTCAGTTGGGAGAGCACCTGCCTTACAAGCAGGGGGTCACTGGTTCGAGCCCGGTATCGCCCACCATTCTCTAAGTATTTTTGGAATAAAACGTCCAAACCAGAACAAGCAATTGATACTGGTTGGTATTTTTGACTCTGAAAGTCTTTAGAAAATGTAACTTCCTTGTGAAGCAACATAGCTCTTTAACAATTTGGAAAGCTGACAAAACAATCTTTTAAGATTGTTTGTAAAGTTCTCAATGTTTGTCTTTATGACAAACACCAAAAAACACATTCAAGTGTTCTTGGGAATATCACTTTTACAGTGATTATTCGAAATTGAGTCCGGCAAAATCGAATGTCTCTCGCTCATTCAAATAATGAGAGACAACTTTGGTGACTTGTTCATCAACTCGAAACTCCTTCGGGTTGTATGGTTAAGTGACTAAGCGTACACGGTGGATGCCTTGGCAGTCAGAGGCG
>NZ_JAWPOP010000294.1:0-824 GCF_033344345.1 Vibrio sp. 1978 | reverse complement strand
TGAGAAAGCAATTTGATGGTGGGGTCATTGCCTTTATTGCCAACGTCATTAGTATCCACGTTAAACCAACGGTGCAGAGTTGAGGTTTTTCTGATGTATGGAAGTTGAATCTCTTTATTCTTTATTGGCTTAACAAGATTGACTGTGGCAACAATGATCAACTCTGTATGGCGTCGGTCTGTGGATGCTTTCCGAAATGCCGCTCCCAAGATAGGCACATCACCCAGTAGAGGGGTTTTCTGTAACTCTTCAAGATCGGCACTGCTCATTAAGCCCCCCAAGACAAAGCTGTCGCCATCACCTAGCTCAATGGTGGTCATGGCTCGTCGAGTAGCAAACTGCGGTACTTCTATACCTGCAGCACGAATGTATCTTTCCACTTCACTAACTTCCGGGATCAAGCGCATACGGATTTTGTCTTCATGCAGCACCTTGGCAGTGAGATCAAGCTTAATACCAAACTCTCTAAAGGTGATGTTGATGTTACTATTAGTACTAACGACAATTGGTACTTCACCTCCAACTAAAAAGCTTGCCGACTCACCAGAAATCACAGTAAGATTGGGTTCAGCCAAAATTTGCGCTACGTTTTCATTTCCGAGTGCTGTAATCAATGTTGTTAAATCTGCGGCATCAAATTGTTGGAATAAGAACTCCCCCACATCAGCTCCAACAGAAGACCAATCAACACCTACAGTTTTCGAGAAACTTTCAGTCACTTGTGCTACAGAGATCTTAACGTTAACTTGCTGATCCGTGGCAACTTCTAGCAACTCCAAAATGCCTTCCCACGTCATGTTACGAGCAAAGATCATGCTTTGAGG
>NZ_JAWPOP010000293.1:0-825 GCF_033344345.1 Vibrio sp. 1978 | reverse complement strand
AGCCACAGCCCAAGGTGCGTGTTCACGAGATGAGCCACAGACGAAGTTTTCACGCGCAAGTAGGATAGAAGCGCCTTGGTAACGTGGCGCGTTCATTACAAACTCAGGGTTTGGCTGCTCGCCTGCATCATCAAGGAAGCGCCAGTCATGGAAAAGATGCTTACCGAAACCTAGGCGAGAAACTTTTTGTAAAAACTGCTTTGGAATAATGGCATCCGTGTCAACGTTGGCGGCATCTAGAGGCACAACCAAACCAGTATGTTGTTTAAAACCTGACATGATTGTTCTCCCTAATCCTGTTTATCAAAAGTTAATTCACGAATGTCAACAAAGTGACCAGCGATAGCTGCCGCGGCTGCCATTGCAGGGCTAACCAAGTGAGTGCGACCATCACGGCCCTGACGGCCTTCAAAGTTACGGTTTGATGTTGATGCACAACGCTCGTGAGGTCCCAAACGGTCATTGTTCATTGCTAAACACATTGAACAGCCTGGTAGACGCCATTCAAAGCCCGCTTCTTTAAAGATGACATCCAAGCCTTCGGCTTCTGCTTGTGCTTTCACCTGTTCTGAGCCCGGGACAATCAAAGCTTGAACGTGCGATGCGACCTTACGGCCTTTCGCCACGACGGCGGCAGCGCGCATGTCTTCGATGCGAGAGTTCGTACAAGAGCCAACAAACACTTTATCTACTTGGTAATCAGACAATGATTTGCCTGCTTCTAGGCCCATGTAAGCCAACGCTTTTTCAGCAGACGCTTTTTCGATTGGATCAGTGAAGCTTTCTGGTGCTGGAATCGGTTGGTCAACGGCAATGACCTGACCT
>NZ_JAWPOP010000292.1:0-826 GCF_033344345.1 Vibrio sp. 1978 | reverse complement strand
CATGAAATTATCATAAATTATAAAAATAATAATTTTATGTAATCAGTGTGGGCAAAGATCGAGTTAATTGGCTAATGCCTCAACAGCTTGCTGTACCGAGGTGAAGTGAATTTTGATGATGCACCTTTGTGCGAGACAAAACTCATGCGACTGGATGAGTGACGTAACTTCCTCGACGGACAGAGTGCGTTCTTCCGGTTGTAAAACGGTGGTGTTCGAATCGTTGTATTGCAACCCGAACGTGTTGCCATTTGAGTCAATTACGTAATCATCTGGCCCCAAAATGAGCGCTTCGCATTCGGAATCAAGATCGGCATGAGAACGCAAATAGATAAGTTCATCGTCGCCATCGAGTTTCAATAAACATGGCCATGTAACCATGGGGCCTCCAGTGTAGTGGCTAAAATTGTTTCAATGTCTGAAAGGGCAAGGTGAGCGCTGGCATTCAAGGTGTTGGCCTTAAACCGCAGTCAAAAATTACGTGTGTTGAGCAATAATCGAAAACAGCTCGTCAACCGTTCTTGCCACGTAATCTGGTTGCACGCTCCAATGCTCTGGCATCGCGCCGCTGTACGCTGCTGCAACGGCAATCACTTTACTTTGGCCACCCAACTGCTGTTCGATGTTGCGTGCGAATTGCGTGTCGGCTTCATGGTCACCGATGTACATCAGCTGTCGATTTTCTGCGTGACCAAAAATCGACTCAACGCATTTGATGCCACTGTACGCATCGGGCTTTTGGTGTCCGTTCGAGACGTCATCATACCCGATGATGGATTTAAACGGCGCGCTGATGCCGTTGTCGGACAGCACTCGATGAATATTG
>NZ_JAWPOP010000291.1:0-828 GCF_033344345.1 Vibrio sp. 1978 | reverse complement strand
AAGTTAATGATCCCTGTACTGGTAATCGCACTAGCATTGATGCTGATGTCTCTGTTTGTGATTCCTGAAGGTGAGCGCGGTATCGTGGTTCGATTTGGTCGTGTTCTTAAAGACAACAACGACATCACTCGAATTTATGAACCGGGTCTGCATTTCAAAATGCCACTGTTTGATCGCGTGAAGCAGTTAGATGCTCGTATTCAAACGATGGATGGACGTGCTGACCGTTTCGTAACGTCAGAGAAAAAAGACGTTATCATCGATTCGTACGTGAAATGGCGTATTGAAGACTTCGGCCGTTACTACCTAGCAACAGGCGGTGGTAACTCTTTGACAGCTGAAGCACTTCTTGAGCGTAAAGTCACAGACGTACTTCGTTCTGAAATCGGTGCTCGTGAAATCAAGCAAATCGTTTCTGGTCCACGTAATGATGACGTGCTACCAGAAGACGCAAGCAGTGATGAAGTGAACACAGAAGCGGCACGTGAAGCGTTAGAAATTGATGGTGAACGTGACCTAATCATGTCGGATGTACTGCGAGATACTCGTGAAAGTGCAATGAAAGACTTGGGTGTTCGTGTTGTCGATTTCCGTATGAAGAAAATCAACCTTCCTGATGAAATCAGTGAGTCGATTTACCGTCGTATGCGCGCTGAGCGTGAGTCGGTAGCTCGTAAGCACCGTTCTCAAGGTCGTGAGAAAGCAGAAATCATTCGTGCACAAGCGGAACTTGAAGTAGCAACCATTCTTGCAGAGGCGGATAAAACCGCTCGTGTTACACGCGGTGAAGCGGATGCAGAAGCAGCGAAGATCTATGCGAATGCATAC
>NZ_JAWPOP010000290.1:0-830 GCF_033344345.1 Vibrio sp. 1978 | reverse complement strand
CTCGAGGAGATAGGCCCACACAAGTTTGCCAGCGGGATATATCACTACACACCGTCATCCTCATCGGCATTGGGTCATGGCGGTAGCGAAAATAACGGAATCTTATACACGCAAAAAGGTGGCTTTATCGACCTCGCCCATGTGCGCGATACCGCCGATGACACCATGGGCTTATTTTTCGAGATACTCGCCAACTTAGGCCAAGCCCATCGCATTGATTTACCTGCTGAATTAGGACCAAGATACATCGAGATGGCCTCGTTCGACGCATCTTCTTTAACCGATGAACAAAGGTGGTCTGTGGCCGCTCATTTAGCTGCGCGCTTAGCCTACTTCAAGGCTGAATCCCACGAGGTCGCCCAGTGGCACGGCTACGCAAGTTTTTCAGGTTGGCCAGAAACCATTTCCGCCTACTCGCTTGAAGACCTCTACTCCAACATGTTGGGAGCTAAAATTGTACTTAACCTCATTCAACAACATAAGATGCTGAGCGAAAGAGAATACAACCAAAATGTCAGCTTGCTTCTCAATGCAAGTCTGCAAGAACTTGGCGTCGTTGATAAATCTCAATCAAAACTGGTATTAGCCGCCGTCGACGGTAAATGGTGGAACTCACACGAGTCAATCCCAAGCAAATTCATGGTTCTGCAACGTCACTATGATCTAGGAGATGTACAAACGCCCCACCGACTAACACCGGATCTATTAGGTAAAGAGAACTCGAACTTACAGTATCTCGCGCAATCTCCCGCGATTGTGCTCACTTTACCAGCATCTGTAGAGTCGCTGGAGCTAGATGACATTGCCAAGTTAGTACTTGAAGTAGCGCC
>NZ_JAWPOP010000289.1:0-832 GCF_033344345.1 Vibrio sp. 1978 | reverse complement strand
GGATTTTTTCACCAATAATGGTGGCCAACAACATCAACGAGATAAATGGCGAAGCAAATATCAGGTTACTGATGCGCGCCGTGTTTTGGGTTAACTTCAAGGCGCTCAACCACAGCACAAACGTCACTCCCATCTCAAACAAGCCGACGTATGTCACCGCCGCCCAGCCTTTGATGGAGATAGATTGCCAGCTTGCGCCTTCGTACCAACTCAATGCGATAGTGAATGGGATGGCAACCAAAAAGCCCAGCAAAACACCAACCACCGGATCGGCTTTGTTTTTGGTGTTGAGAATCCAGTAACCCGCCCAAAGTAACGTCGACAGCAGTGCCAAGCCAACGCCTAGCGGACTCTCAAACTGCATGCCAAGCACATTGCCTTGCGTTGCAATCACGATCACGCCGAGGTAACTGAATCCACACGCTATCCAATCTTTGCCACGAATCTTCTGCCCCAAAAACACCGCTGCCATCAGGGTGAGCGGAATGGCCCAGCTGTAGTTGATGGCCTGCGCTTGAGAAGCGGGCAGCAAATCGTACGCTTTAAATAGGATCAAGTAATACGCCAACGGGTTGATCAAACCAAGCAGCAAGTAGTACCAAGGATTAGAGAGAAAAGTAGCACTTAGCTGGTTTAATTTACCTTGCACACCGCACACAATCGTAAGCGCGATGGCAGAAACCATACTGGCGATACACAGCATTTGGATCGGCGTAAATTCCGCTAATGTCAGTTTAAATGCGGTTGCAACCGTTGACCAAAGTAATACTGCTGAGAGCCCAAATCCTAGGGCGCGACGCTCGTTCATGATGCCTCTGCGTGATGATGTGCC